>NZ_JAAKEH010000034.1:0-35037 GCF_011039095.1 Desulfovibrio sp. ZJ200
CCCTTGCGGCGTAAGCCTTGGAATTATGACAAGGAGTTATACAAAAAACGCAATGAAGTTGAGAGACTGTTTCGACGCTTGAAGGGCTACAGGCGCATAGCAACCCGCTATGACAAGCTTGACGCCTTATTTCTTGGCTTCATTCTGTTTGCCCTCATCGTTGAAGGACTTAAAAAGTGTTAACAGACCCTAATCCGTGGGCATGTCCTCGGGAAAATCGACGTTCGCATACACATTCTGCACGTCGTCATTGTCGTCCAGGGCATCCATGAGCCGCAAGACCTTCTGCCCCATGTCCGCATCCACGGCCACCAGGTTCTGGGGCACCATGGCCAGCTCGGCCGACTGCATGACAATGCCCGCGGCCTCCAGAGCATCGCGCACGGCCGTGAAATCGGCCATGGCCGTGTGGATGCTCCACACGTCGTCCTCGTCCAGCACGTCGTCGGCTCCGGCCTCCAGGGCGGCTTCCATGATTTTGTCTTCCGCGTAGGCGGCCTTGTCCACGCTGATCACGCCTTTGCGGTCAAACATCCAGGCCACGCTGCCGTTTTCACCCATGGCGCCGCCGTGTTTGGTGAAAAGGTGGCGCACTTCGGCCACGGTGCGGTTTTTATTGTCCGTGGCCACTTCGACCATGACCGCAATGCCGCCGGGCCCGTAGCCCTCGTAAAAGGCTTCCACAAAGTCGCCGCCCGCATCCTCGCCGGTGCCCTTGCGGATGGCGGCCTCGATTTTGTCCTTGGGCAGGTTGACGGCCTTGGCCGCGGCTATGGCCGCCCGCAGGCGGGGATTGCCTGCGGGATCGCCGCCGGTTTTGGCGGCAATGATGATTTCCTTGGCGGCCTTGGTGAAGACCTTGCCGCGCTTGGCGTCCTGGCGGCCCTTGCGGTGCTGAATATTGGCCCATTTGCTGTGCCCTGACATAAAACCTCCCGAAAACCTTGAAGTAAATAAAAACGGGACTGATACTTTCGTTCAGATCTCTGCCGCGCCGCCGCAAAAGCCCAGGCCCACGAAAAAAGTTTCCTTGCTTTCGGCGCGCGAACTCTTGGGCTTGAAGGATTTGACCGAAACAAATGCCCGGCGCATGGGCGCGAGCAACTCCTGAATGTCCGGCCCCATGAAAATCTTGACGACAAAGCCGCCGCCGCTCTTCAGTCGGGCGCAGGCCACGGCCAGGGCCTCCTGGGCCAGCTCCAGGGAGCGGGCCTGATCCGTAAAGCGCGTGCCCGTGGTGCGCGGGGCCATGTCGCTGATCACCAGATCAAACGGGCCCAGCGCATCGAGTTTGGCCTCAAAGTCGGCCGAGCGCGCAAAGACGTCTTCCTGCATAAAGATGACCTGCGGGGGAAAAACCGTGTCCGTGCTCTGGATGTCGCAGGCCAGCACCAGACCTCTGGAACCCACTTTTTCTGCCGCTCCCAAAGACCAGGAGCCGGGCGCCGCGCCCAGATCCAGCACTTTGAGACCCGGTTTGAGCAGCCGGAACCTGGCGTCCAGCTCCTTCAGCTTGTAGACCGAGCGGGCCGGGTAATTTTCCCGTTTGGCCTTGAGAAAGTAATGATCGCGATATTCCTTCATGCAGACTCCAACGTATAAGCCTACACTTTTTCAGGCGGTTCGCCAAGTGCCGCGAGGGTTCCCGTCCAGAGCGGACGCAACCGCCGGGCCGCCGCAGGCCGTGACATGCCTCTCTCCACATGAGAAAAAGGGCCGTCCATCTGCGCCAATGGCCTGTGGAAACTTGTTTAAAGGCGCAGTAGCACGCATATCTGCTGTAAAAGCAGTATGATCAAGAAAAAGATGTCATGTATTGACCGTCTTTTTAAAAAAGGATAGTCTATTTTCATATCAAAAAATACATGCCGTTCGCAAATTTCCGAACGCGCAGTACTACCAAGGAGAATAAATTCATGAAAAAAGCAACACTTGCCGTAAGTCTGCTGTGCGGCGGCCTTTTGATAATGGCCGGCTCAGCCCATGCGGAAACCGTCAAAACTCCCGTGAACATGATCAGCGCCGACGGCGTGGGTCAGGAAATCGGCTTCATCACCTTTGAGGACGGCGAAGGGGGCATGGACATCCTTGTTGATCTGGCCGGTCTGCCCCAGGGCCCGCACGGCATGCATATCCATCAAAACGCCACCTGCGCTCCGGCCGAGCAGGACGGCAAAATGGCCGCGGGCCTTGCCGCGGGCGGACATTATGACCCCAAGATGACCAACAGGCATGCCGGCCCCGGCAAGGGCGGCCACCTGGGCGATCTGCCGCTCATCACGGCTGACGACAAGGGCGGCGCCAAGGCCAAGCTGCACGTGGCCGGTTTGCAGACCAAGGATATCAAGGGCCGCTCTGTGGTGATTCATTCCGGCGGCGACAATTACAGCGACAATCCCCCGTTGGGCGGCGGCGGAGCCCGTATCGCCTGCGGCGTGATTAAATAAAGGGCCAGGGTTTATTTTTTGTCTGAACTCCCCGCCCGGCGCAGCACAGCGTTTGGCGGGGAGTTTCATTGCGCGCCTCCCTGCGACCTCGGTAAAAGTTACGCAGCCTGCTGCCTTCTGCCGCGTGCCGTCGCGCAAAAGCCCACGTTTTCAGCAAGGGGCGGAGAACGCGCCGGGCCTTGCGGATTGCCTGCCCGGCCCATAAATGCGCTGGGCCTTGACGGATAAATTCGCTACACTGGGCAGGTAAGACTGTTTGAAAACATGAGGCCAGCATGCCCGGTCGCCCTGCTCCTGAAATGCGTGAAAAAGCTGCTCTGCCGCGCCGTATCTGCCTGCCTGACTTTGCGGGCCGCGCAGTGAGCCTGCCCGAAGAACCCCAGGCCTGGGCCGTGGCCGGAGAAGGCGAGTACGCGCTGCTTTTGGGGCTGGGCCCCGGACGAGCGCGGGATTTGCCTTTCCTGCGGCAGCGCGCCCGGGTTTTCTGGCTGGACGAGCCGCTTACCCGACGCCGTTTGCAAGCGCTGCGCCCTGTTGCGGAGCGTGAACGGCTGCCTGCCAACTGGCAGGAGATTTCGCCGGATCAGGCTGTGGAACTGGCCCCGCGCTGCACGCGTTTTTTTTACCGCCCGGGGCTGAGGTTGGCCCCGGAATTCTGGGGCCCGCTGCTGGGCCGCCTGGATGCGGCGCTGCTGGCAGCAGGAGAGAAAAGCCGCATTCGGCCCGGGGTCGCCACGGCGGCAGGACCGGATAGTGCCCTTGCCAAGGATGCTCACAACTGCCGCGGCCCGGTTCTGTTGCCGGGCACGGACCGGCAATTGCTGCACCAGGAATTGCGCCGCGCGCTGACCGTCTGCGGCTTTGCGCCAATATGGGAAGCTCTCCCGCCAGAGCCCGCAAACGCTCACAATCCAGCTCATGGCAGCGGGGCGTCAGCCCAGGGGGGCGGCCAGGGGGCCTGGGAGAGCCTATGGGCCGGACGCAAGCCGGTATTGCTGCTGTCAGTCAATCTGCGCGGCCTTGACCCGGACGGTCGGCTTTTTTATTTCTGCCGGGCCCTGGGCGTGCCGGTGGCGCTGTGGTTTGTGGATAATCCCTGGCATCTGCTTTCAGCCCTGCGCCAGCCCTGGTGGCGCGAGGCTGCGCTGTTCGTGACGGACGCCGGTTTCATTCCCGGCCTCAAGGCCGCAGGGGCCAGGCGGGTTTTTCATCTGCCTTTGGCTGTCGCCCCGCATATGTGGCGCGACGTGCCGGAACAGGATGGCGAGAAAGCGGCGGGCATCGGCTGTGGGCCGCCGCTCTTTGTGGGGCGCTCAGCCTTTCCGGAACGAGAGCGTTTTTTCGCTGCGGCCCGCGTGCCCGCGGCACTGATGGCCGAGGCCGAGGCCTTGCTCTCTCAGCCCCACGGCGCCGGGCCCATGCCGGATGTGCATTGGTGGTTGCAAAAGCTCCACGTCACGCCCTGGCCGGGTCACAGCGTGCGCTGCGCCGGCCTGGGCGCGGAGCGTTGCGCGCTCGTCAACCGCGTCCGCTGGCTCAGGGCCGGGGCGTCCGCGGGGCTGCGCGTCGTGGGAGACAAAGGCTGGCAAGGGCTGCTGCCGGGGCTGGAGCTTTTGCCGCCAGTGGATTATTATACGGTCCTGCCCCGGCTCTATGCCGCGGCCGCAGCCGTGCTCAACGTGACCAGCCTGCTTTTGCCGCAGAGCCTGAGTCAGCGGCATTTCGACGTCTGGGCTGCGGGCGGCCTGCTTTTGAGTGACCCTAGCCCCGGCCTGGAAATTTTCCCTGAGGAGCTGACGCGGCCCATGACGTTGCGCGGCCCGGAAGAACTGCTTCCCCGGCTGGCGGAGTTCCGCGCCCACCCGGCCCGCGCGCATGCCTTGCGCGCGGCCTGGCGCGCTCATCTGCTCGCCGGGCATGGCTATGAGCATCGCGTGGCCCGGATTTGCGAGCTTCTGGAAATTCCATAAGCACAGCCGCGCAGCCTGCTCCCAGGAAAGACTTGACAGGCCCGCCTGTTTTGCCTAAAAAATTTTTCCGCAGTGTTTTCGTTTGTGGGGAAGTAGCTCAGCTGGGAGAGCATCGCCTTCGCAAGGCGGGGGTCGAGGGTTCAAATCCCTTCTTCTCCACCATTTTTTGAGGATAAGGGTATAAGCTATGTGCTGAACCCTATCCACTGGCCGAGAAGGGGACCACCTTCCCGGCCTTTTTCTTTTCCTCGAACCTGTCAAAGGCAGCGGCGTGTCATTAGAGCAGATTACCTTTGACTTTTTATGAAAGTCAAAGGTGGCATTCAGGCGAAAAACGCGGTTTTCGCCTGAATGTACGCCGCGTTGCGGCGGCTGCCGCTTTCGCGTCAGCAGAGCATTTTCAAAGAGAAAATGCTCTAACGGCGCAAGGAGATTTGCCTGTGCCTCTCTCTCTGCTGTCGTCAGCCGTTGGCAGCTGTGCCGCTTTACGGGCAAGGCCGGCAGCGCTGCATGCCGGACGTCTTCAAAACTTTGAGAGTATATACTCTCAACGGTAATCCGCTCTAAGGCCTGCTGTCTTTGAAGGGCTTCAGCCACAGGTGCAGGCCCGCGTAGCCCACCACATGGTCCGTTTCTCCCGCGGCCGCGGCCGAGGTGTCGTGCAGGACCAGTTCCGCTCGCGGCGCGCCCAGATGTTGCGCGGCAAAAAGCGCCAGGGCCAGAGGTCCGGCCCCGCACATGCTGATGTTTTCCCGCGCGATCACGGAGAGCAGGCCCTCGGGATCGCAGGCCAGGGCGCGCTCCAGGGCCAGGGCGTCTTTTTCCCTGGTGCGGCTTTCGCTTTCATAGTGGTTCATGTCCGAGCTGACGATCACGCCCGGAAGCGCGTCTTTCTGCGCGCAGAGCCTGAGCGTTTCGGCCAGGGCCTGCCCGGCCGCGCGCAAGGCCGCGGGCTGTTGCGTGCCCACGCTGATCGGCACTATGCGCAAAGGCTGCCCGTCAGCCGCCAGGCATTGCAGAAAGGGCAGCAGGACCTCAATGGAATGCTCGCCCAGATGAGAAAGCGTGTCCGGCGCAAAGCCGCCGCGGTGATCCGCAGTGCAGAGCCGGGCGGCCAAAGCCGCGTCCACGGGCATGGGCCCCAACGGCGTGAGCCACGCTCCCTGGGGCCAGACGCCCAGCGGTTCTCCCCGGCCC
Organism: Desulfovibrio sp. ZJ200; assembly: GCF_011039095.1. Classification (NCBI taxonomy): domain Bacteria; kingdom Pseudomonadati; phylum Thermodesulfobacteriota; class Desulfovibrionia; order Desulfovibrionales; family Desulfovibrionaceae; genus Desulfovibrio; species Desulfovibrio sp. ZJ200. Next base: position 5,615 of record NZ_JAAKEH010000034.1, read on the forward strand.
GTATGGTTGGGGCAGAGCATGAGCAGCGTGCGCGGCAGAGGCAGTCCGCTCAAGGTCGCGCCCATGACCCGGCCGCAGTAGACATAGCCTGCGTGCGGCAGCATGGCGCCGAACAGGCGCACGGCTTCAGGGGCGACTTGCTGCCCGGCGTTTTTGCCTCTGAAGGCGGCTTCGGCGCCAAGCGCAAGCCAGCCGCGAACCTCGTCCCTGAGAGCATCGGCGTCAGCCGGGTAAAAACGCCCGGCCGCCACCGGTTGACGCAGCAGCATTGTCCGTCTCCTTGCTATGGGCCGCAGCGGCGGGGCAGATGCGCGTCCGCCGCTGCGGCCCTGCCGCCGATAGCCCCTGGAGGGGGCAGGCCCTGGTTGGCTTGGGAGGAGTCATGGATGCGTTCAGAACAGGCGCGTGCCGCCGATCCAATGGTGCTTGACGCGGCCGCGCAGCGTCTGCCCCAGAAAGGGAGTGTTGCGGCTTTTGGAAAACATGGTTTCCGGGCCCGGGAGCCAGGTCTCGTCCGGGTCCAGCAGAAAGAAATCCGCGGGATCGCCCGGGGCGAAGCCGTTCCAGGGCAAATGAAAAATTTCGGCCGGGCCGCGGCACCAGAGGCGTTGCAGATCCGCCTCGCTCAGCGCGCCCTGGGCCACCAGGCTCCAGGTCAGGCTGACGGCCAGATCCAGGCCGCTGAGCCCGCAGGGGGCCTCATCCAGCGTGCTTTCCTTCTCCTGGGCCGCGTGCGGGGCGTGATCCGTGACCAGAATGTCGATCAGCCCGTCTTTGACCGCGCGGCGCAGGGCTTCGCGATCCTCGGGCGCGCGCAGGGGCGGGCTGACTTTGGCCGCGGTGTTGTAGCCCTCCAGCGCGCTTTCGTCCAAAAGCAGGTAATGGGGGCAGGTCTCGGCGCTGACTTTCACGCCGCGCGCCTTGGCCCAGGCGATCACCTCCAGGGTCAGTCTGCTGGAAACATGGGCGATATGCACCGGCACATGGAGGTATTCGGCCAGCATGACGTCGCGCGCGGCCTGCACGGCCTCGCCCACGCCGGGTTGACCCTTGACGCCCAGCAGGCCGCTGGCCGGGCCTTCGTTCATCAGCCAGCCCCTGCCCAGCCAGGGATCCTCGCAGTGATCAATGAGGATCAGGCCCAAATCGGCCGCGTATTCCATGATACGGCGCAGAAGTTCCGTATTTTCCAGAGGGCGGCCGTCATTGGAAACCGCAACGCAGCCCGCTTCCCTGAGTTCTGCCAGGGGGGCCATTTCTTCGCCCCTGAGGCCCACGCTGGCCGCCGCAACAGGATACAGGCGCGGGCCGTGCGGGTGACTGCTTCGCGCCCGGTCGAGCATGAAGCGCGTCACGCTGGCCGTATCGTTGACCGGCCTGGTGTTGGCCATGCACAGCACCGCGCCGAAGCCCCCGTGGGCCGCTGCGGCAAGGCCGGAGGCAATATCCTCCTTGTATTCAAAGCCCGGCTCGCGCAAATGGACATGCGCGTCGATCAGACTGGGCATCAGCACAAGCCCGCGCGCGTCGAAAATTTCGCAGTCCTCGGGCGCGGGATGATGGCCGGCCGGGGTCATGGTCAGAATTTCTGCCCCGTGTACGAGCAAATCCACCGGCGCTTCCAGGTGGCGGGCGTTTTTGATGCAGAGCTTCATGCCTTGTTTCCTCCGAATGTTGACAAAGCCCGCTGCGGGAGCTGCCAAACTGTTTGAGCGGCGACCGCGCCCGCAATTCAGGCTTGTGGCCGCGCCTGCGGGCCCGCCGCCGGGTCAGCAGCTTCCCGCGTGCTCTCCCGCCGCGTCGCGTCTGGCCAGCAGATAGAGCACGGCCATGCGCGTGGCCACGCCCGCGGCCACCTGGTTGAGCACCAGGCTGGCGGGCGCGTCGGCTATCTCAGGGGAGATTTCCAGACCCCGGTTCAGGGGGCCGGGGTGCAGCACTTTGGCCTCGGGCCGGGCCAGGGCCAGATGCGCCGGGCCCAGGCAGAAGCGGCGCGAGTATTCGGCCAGATCCGGCAAGAGCCCGGCCTGCTGGCGTTCCAGTTGCAGGCGCAGGCACATGACCGCGTCCACGTCGCGCACGGCGCTGCGCAGATCGCAAAAGACCTCCACCGGCCAGGTTTCCACGCCCGCGGGCAGCAGGGTGCGCGGCGCGCAGAGCCGGACCTTGACCCCGAGCAGGCTGAGCAGATGCACATTGGAGCGGGCCACCCGGCTGTGCGCGATATCGCCCAGAATCAACAGGCTGCGTCCGGCGAAGTCGTCACCCCAGGTCTCGCGCAGGCTGAAGCAGTCCAGAAGGGCCTGGGTGGGGTGGGCGTGCCAGCCGTCGCCCCCGTTGACGATGCCGCAGGGCAGCAGATCGGCCAGAAAGGCCGCCGCGCCGCTGCTGGAGTGGCGGATCACGATCACGTCCGGCCCCATGGCCTGCAAGGTCAGGGCCGTGTCCTTGAGGCTTTCGCCCTTGTTCAGGCTGGAGCCGGTTCTGGCAAGGGAATAGGTGTCGGCGGACAGGCGCTTGCCCGCCACGTCAAAGGAGGTTTTGGTGCGGGTGCTGTTTTCCACAAAAAAAAGCACCACGGTCTTGCCCTTGAGCGTGGGCACCTTCTTGATGGGGCGGCGGTTGATTTCCCGGAAGCGGGCGGCCAGATCCAGCACATGCAGCACGTCATCCCTGCTCAACTGGGTGACGTCCAGCAGATCCTTGTGAGGCCAGTGATAGCGGTTGTCGGTAGTCATGGGCGCGGGCCCTCGCGGTTAAAAAAAAGCCCCGCTGGCGTCAACGGGGAAATGAAAAACAGGCAGCTCGCGGACCCGGAAATGCCGAAGCATCCGGCCGTTCCGGCATGTTTCGGCCTGGGCCCGGAAATTTTCGGCAGATGCGCTTCAAACGGCTTCATGTCGAAAATGTTAGGCGCGCTGCGGAGCTTTGTAAAGAAAAAAGTCTGTTGACGCTGGGAAGGGCTTTGACTAGAACTTATCTTACAAATCGCCCTCTGGACGATGTATGCGGAGCACTTCGCCAAAAAACGCGGTTTTCGGCTTGTTCCCGGCGGCTATGCCGCCGCGTCAGGCTCTCGCCTGACAGGAGAAGTCATTTCTGCAATGACTTCCAGGAAAAGGAAGGCGTTGCCGGTCTGGCCGGGTGCGTCGCAAACCACCCGGCGCGGGCTGCACAGCGCGTATTCCCGGAGCGTTTTTTCCGGATGCTTCCGATGAAAAGCGGACAGGTTCCGGCCCCTTTTTCACATTTTCAGGAGACATCCATGCTACTTTCTCTTGCGGTCTATCTTTGCTGTGGCGCGGTGGCGGGCGTGCTGGCCGGACTTCTGGGCGTGGGCGGCGGCATTGTGATCGTGCCCATGCTGGTGGCCATCTTTCCTTCCCAGGGCGTGCCGCCGCAGTATGTGCAGCAGCTGGCCCTGGGCACCTCGCTGGCCAGCATCGTGATCACTTCCATTTCCAGCGCCCGCGCCCACAACGCGCGGGGGGCCGTGCACTGGGACATTTTCCGCAACATCACGCCGGGCATCCTGCTGGGCACCTTTGCGGGCGGCCTGGTGGCCACGCACATGCCCACGCTTTTTCTGAAGATATTCTTCATCTGCTTTCTGCTGGTGGTTTCGGCCCAGATGCTTTCCAACTACCGGCCCCCGGCCAGCCGCAATATGCCCGGCTTTCCCGGCACCAGCGCCGCGGGAACGGGCATCGGCCTGATTTCGAGCTTTGTGGGCATCGGCGGCGGCACGCTCTCCGTGCCCTTCATGAGTTTTTGCAATGTTCCCCTGCATGAAGCGGTGGGCACCTCGGCGGCCATCGGCTTTCCCATTGCCGTGGCAGGCGCGCTGAGTTACATCATCGGCGGTTGGGGGCGGCCGGATCTGCCCGCGTACACCCTGGGTTTCGTGCATCTCTGGGCCCTGTTGGGCATTGCCGTGGCCAGTTATCTCACGGCTCCGCTGGGGGCCAGGCTTTCCCACTCCCTGCCCACGGCCAGACTCAAGCGCGCTTTTGCCGTTTTTCTGATCATCGTGGCCATGAAAATGCTCTGGGGCATCCTGTAGGGTTCCCGCAGGGTTCCCGTGCAAAAAGCGCGGCTTCACGGCACAGGGCGCGGCAATCCGCGTTCCTGCCGCTTTGCTGCCCGCGGCCCGGGCCGGCTCCGAAAAGCTGTCCGCCCTTTTGCGGGCGCACAAGAGAGAAGATGAAGCTGTATACCTATAATCGCCGGCTGGCCGAATCCGTCTGGTGGAATCTGCTCTGGCTCACGCTGGGCGCGCTGCTGGTGACCGTCTGCATTCAGAGTGTGGCCGCGCCGCACGACTTTCTGGCCGGGGGCATTCTGGGCGTGGCGCTGCTGATCTGGTACTGCACGGATCTGCTCACGCCCCTGAGCTGGTATCTGCTGCTCTCCGTGCCGATCTGCGTATGGGGCTGGTTTTTCGTGGGGCGGCGTTTTCTGCTCTATACGGCCTACGGCACGGTCTGCACCTTTGTGTTCGGCATGTTCATCACCTTCCGGATACCCGTGGACAATGAGCTTTACGCCGCTGTGGTGGCCGGGGTGCTGCACGGCGCGGGCGTGGGCATCATGCTGCGCACCCTGGGCAGCGGCGGCGGCACGGACATTATTGCCGTGGCCCTGAAAGAGCGCTGGAACATCCCCATCGGCCAGTTCAGTTTCGGGGTCAACGCCCTGATTTTTATGATCGGCGCGTTCCGTCTTTCGCTGGATCTGATCGTGGCTTCCATGATCATGATGTTCATTTCCGCCAATACCCTGGAATATGTGCTGGGCATGTTCAACCGGCGCAAGCTGGTGCTGATCATTTCCGATCACGGCGAGGAAATCGGCGAGGGCATTCTGGTCAGCGAGCGCTTCGGGGCCACCATGCTGCGGGGCAAGGGGGCCTATTCCGGCTCGGATCGCGAAATTCTGCTCACCGTGACCAACAATGTGGCTCTCAAGCGTTTGGAAAATCTGGTCTATGCCATTGATCCTCATGCGCTCTTCATCGTGGAAAACACGTTTTACGTCTCCGGCGGCCAGTTTGCCCGCAGAAGTTATTGAGACCAGCGGGCGGGGCAAGCCATGACTGCGCCGGTTCTGGCCATCCGGGCCAAAAGCGTGCTGACCCTGGCCGGCGAGAGCCCGGCCAGAGGCGCGCAGCTTTTCGCGGCCCTGAAAAAGATCGACAACGCCGTGCTCCTGGTGCGCGGCGGGCTGGTGGAAGACGTGCGCCCCTGGGCGCAGGCCCGTCTGCCCGTTGGCGCGCGCGTGCGCGACGTGGGGCCGGTCTGTCTGGCGCCGGGCTGCGTCAACGCGCATCTGCATCTGGAGCTCTCGCACCTGGCCGGGCGCACGCTCTGGGGCAAGGGCTTCACGCCCTGGCTGGAGAGCCTCATCCCGCTGCTTGGCGCATCCTCAGAGAATGAGGCGGCCGAGGCTCTGGCAAGCGCCTGCGCGGATCTGGCGGGCACGGGCACGGCGCATGCGGGCAATGTGACCGGCTCGCTGGCCCGCGGTCTGGCCCTGGCGGACAAAGCCTGCCGCGAGATGGGCCTGGAGGTGAGCCATTTCTGCGAATGGTTCGGCTTCGGGCCGCCCTTTGTGGACGATGCGCGCCCCTGGCCGCCGCGCTGCCGCGCCGCCCTGGCCGCGGAGCCTTTTCTGGCGGCCCGTTGCGCGCCTGCCGGGCATGCCCTGTATTCCACGGCTCCAGACGTGCTGCGCGCGGCGCGAAAGGCCTGCGCGGCGCGCGGCAAGGTTTTCAGCTTCCATTTGGCCGAATCGCCGGAAGAAACGCAATTGCTGACCACGGGCGACGGCCCCTTGCGCGACTGCTACGAAAATGTGGTCTTGCCGCAAGGCTGGCGGCCGCCGGGCATGCGTCCCCTGGCCTATGCGGCCTCGCTCGGCCTTCTGGGGCCGGGCGCGCTGGCTGTGCACGGGGTGCAGCTGGACGCGCAGGAGGTGGAAGCTCTGGCCGCCGGGGGCACGGCCTTGTGCCTTTGCCCGCGCTCCAACCGCAATCTGGGCGTGGGCACGCCGCCGGTGCGCGCGCTCATGGAAAACGGCGGCCTGCTCTGCCTGGGCACGGACGGGCTGACCTCCAACAGCGATCTGGATGTGCGCCGGGAGGCCGTCTATCTGCGCGAAACCCTGGACGTGCCCCCGGAAGCCCTGGTGCGGCTTTTGACGGTCAACGGCGCGGCGGCTCTGGGCCTTGCCGCAGGCGGCCGCCTGACGCCCGGCGCCCCGGCAACATTCTGCGTGCTGCCGCAGGCTCTGACCTATTAGGGCATTTTGCTTTTGAAATTATTCAATTTCAAAAGCGGCGCTGCCATCATTTCGCCTGAAAAGCGTGGTTTTCAGGCTCATTCGGCGCGGGCGTCCGCTCCCGCGGCCGCCAGAGCAATTTCAAAGTGAAATTGCTCTAGAGCAGATTACCTTTGACTTTCATAAAAAGTCAAAGGTAATCTGCTCTAATAAAATTAGCAAAACGCTCTAAATCATGCCGTGCCCTGCACACGCAGGACAAGCCGCGCGTTTTTATCCCCAGAGCACCAGGCCTGTTTCCAGGGGCGTACCCAGGCCCTTATGCACGGGCAAAAGCCTGATGCCGTAGCGGTAATGCCCGCTGTGCGTGGGGATATAGGTCACGGAGTATTCCATGCCGTCCTCGGACTGCCGGGGCCGCAGGCGCAGCACTTCCGGCGGTTGGCGGAAGTTGCCGTTGCCGTGGGCCGGGCCGATGACCAGTTGGGCCAGGATTTCCTCGGGCTGCATCTCGCCCAGATGCGCATGCACCCGCACGCTGATCGGCTCGCCGCAGGTCATGGTGTTGCCGTCCGCGCCGCTGATGATGATCTCTTCCATCTTCACCGTGCCGAAGCGTACCGGCAGGTTGCTCAGCCAGGCCGCCAGCTCGCGGCAGAGCGCCCAGTCGTTTTCGGCCAGGAGGTCGCGGCGTTTGGCGCCCGGCAGATAGGCCTGCTGGATATAGTCATGGAGCATGCGGTTGCTGCTGTACATGGCTGTAAGGCTTTTCAGGGAGCGCTTGGACATGGCGATCCAACTGGCGGGCAGCCCGGCGCTGTCAGTGTCGAAGTAGAGCGGCAGCACGGCTGTCTCCAGCAGGGAGTAGAGGGATTCGGCATCCGCGTAGTCGTTCTGCTCGCCGCTGGGCAGTTCGGTGGTGACCACCGGGCCGATGGTCCAGCCGTTTTGCCGGTTATAGCCCTCGCACCACCAGCCGTCGGATATGCTCAGGTTGATGCCGCCGTTGACCGTCAGCTTCATGCCGCTGGTGCCCGAGGCCTCATGCGGGCGGCGCGGGGTGTTCAGCCAGACGTCGCAGCCCTGGGACATGACCCGGGAGACTGCCAGGCTGTAATCTTCAATAAAGAAGATCCGGCCCAGAAAGCGCTCGTCCTGGCTCATGCGCAGCACTTCCTGGATCAGATTGATCCCGGCTTCGTCGGCCGGGTGCGCCTTGCCCGCAAAGACAAGGCAGACCGGACGCTGGGGAGTGTTCAGAATCCGCGCCAGCCTGTCGGGATCGGCAAAGAGCAGGGTGGCCCGCTTGTAGGGCGCAAAGCGCCGGGCAAAACCGATAATCAGGGTGTTGGGTTTGAGCAGGCTCTCCATCCGCTCTTGCTGGGCCCTGGTGAGCTTGAATTTTTGCGCAAAGCCCGGAATGCGCGCGCGCAGAAAGTCCAGAAGATCCTCTTTCTGGGTCATGCGCGTTGTCCAGTACTGCTCGTCCGGGATGGCGTCCACCTTGTCCCAGACCGGGGAGTCCGGCCGGGCCGAAAGCCAGTCCGGGCCCAGGTATTGATTGAGAAGCTCGTGCATATGCATGCCCACATAGGAGGGCGTGTGCACGCCGTTGGTCACATGGCCGATGGGCGTCTCGGCCAGGGGCAGGCTTTTCCAGAGCTTGTTCCACATGTGGCGCGAAACCTCGCCGTGCAGGCGGCTCACGCCGTTGGCCTTGCCCGAAAGGCGCAGGGCCAGAACGGTCATTTCAAACGTCTGGCTGTTGCCGCCCTCCATCTGGCCGAGCTGCACGAACTGCTGCCAGGAAAGGCCCAGGCTGGCGGCAATGCCGCCGAAATAGCGGCCCATGAGATCCAGCGAAAAGGCCTCGTTGCCCGCAGGCACCGGGGTATGCGTGGTAAACACCGTATTGGAGCGCACCCGTACCGCGGCCTCGTCATAGCTCATGCCCATGTTCATGCATTCCTGCAGGCGCTCGATGACCATAAAGGCCGAATGGCCTTCGTTCATGTGGTAGACATGCGGGGCAAGGCCCAGGGTGCGGATCAGGCGTATGCCGCCCATGCCCAGCAGCATTTCCTGCAAGAGCCGTATTTCGCGGTTGGCCTCATACAGCTTGTCGGTAATCTGGCGGTCTTCTTCGGTATTGCGGCGGGTGTCCGTGTCCATGAGGTAGAGAATGACGCGCCCCACCTGCATTTTCCAGACTCGGGCAAAAAGAATCCGCCCGGGCAGCTCCAGTTGGACAAAGACGGGCGCGCCCGCGTCGTCATAGACCAGCCTGACGGGCAGTTGCCCGAAGTTGTTCAGGGGGTACTGGGCTATCTGACGGCCGCTGGGGTCGATCTCCTGTTTGAAATAGCCGTTCTTGTAGAGCAGGCCGATGCCGATCAGCGGCACGCCCATATCCGAGGCGGATTTCAGATGATCCCCGGAAAGCACGCCCAACCCGCCGGAATAAATGGGAATGGACTCATGCAGCCCGTACTCGGTGGAGAAATAGGCAATGGGATGCTCGGGCGTCACGTTTTCGCTCAGGGCGCGTTGCGGCTCGGCCATATAGGCGTCGAACTCGGCCAGCGTCTCGTTGTAGAGCCGCATGTATTCCTCATTGTAGATCAGGTAATTGAGGCGTTCCGGGTCAGCCTCCTCGATCATCCGGATGGGGTTGCGGCATTCGTCCCAAAGCTGGGGGTTTATGGCCATGAACAGGGATTTGGCCTTGTCGTGCCAACTCCACCAGAGATTTGCAGTCAGCTCGCGCAGGCGCGCAAGGGCCGCGGGCACTTCGGCCACGGCCATGATCGGCCGCAGAAAGGGCGTCACGGAACAGGAGGCCGTAAGAATCCGGTTCAGGGATTCGCGGCTGTTCAGCTCATGGCTGCCGCGCTCCGCGGCCTTTTCCAGCGCCAGCCGGAAGGCTTGAATATAGTTGTCGAAAAAATAGCTCCAGGACGTCTGCTCGGCCACGGCGCGCGCGTTTTTGCGCCACAGGGCCAGCTCATCCGGCGGGCAGGCCGCGCTCTGAAGCACCTGCTTGTGCAGGGCCGCCACGGTTTGATCGAAGTTGCTGCCGCGCCGGGGCATCACATGCACGCCGGGCCGCGGCTCGGTCCATTCCTGGGCAAGTTGGCGGGCCCACATGCCGAAGCCCGAAAGATCCGTGGTCAGGGTCGGCACGGACCAGGCCGCGCATTCCTGCGGGGTATAGCCCCAGGGCTCGTACCAGGAAGGGAAGAAGCCGATGTCGCAGGCCGCAATGACCTGTTCATAGGGCATGTTCAGGAAACCGTCGTTGCCGTCCAGCATGGCCGGCACAAAGATCACCTTGACGTGCTTGTCGCAACTGTTGTCCAGGCCCAGACGGCGGCAGGCGTTGATGATCGGGTCCTGCGGCGCGTTCCAGACGAAATGGGTGCTGATGAAGGGCCGCCCGTTGTCGCTGGCCGCGGGATCGCCGGAAACCGCGGCCGGGTTCACGCCGGTATGCCCGCCCATGACCAGGCAGAGCACCAGGATCGAGGTTTCCGTGCCCGCCAGGTTTTGATCCGCGCGGGCCAGGGCCTCCAGAAAGACGTCGACGCCCTTGTTGTGCATTTCATAGCGCCCGGAAATGGCGAAAATACGGGTGTTTTCCGACATTTTGCAGCGCAGGAAGCGGCCGGCCGCCTCCAGGATTCTGGCGCGGTTTGCCAGGGGTTCGCGGCGATCTTCTGAAAAATCGGGAATCACGGTCATGTCCAGGCCGTTAACCGTGATCACGTCGGGCTGGCGGCCCAGAAGCACCGTGGATTCCTCGCTGGTGATCGGGCTCACGGTGGTGAAAGCGTCTGCCTCGCGGGCCGAGGCGCTTTCCATGGACCATTTGGCCGTGATGTTTGCGGCCGCGGCCTCATTGGCCGGGTTGATGCCGCGCAGGTTGCTGTAAATATCGCGTCCGGCGCCGGCCAGGGAGCGGCCGAGGATGGTGGCGTGGGTGGTAAAGACCGTGCCCACTTCCGGCGCCTGTTTTTTCACGGTCAGCAGCCCGGCGCCGCACATCCATTCGTGAAAAAGCCCCACCGAGCGGCCGCCCAGGGGATGCACCAGACTTTCATGTATCGCGGCGATCACTTCGCCGCAGGCCGTGGCGAACATCACCGGCTCAGTATAGTCCCAGCCGCCGGAAAGCGAATCCACGCCGTAATTTTTCCAGAGATCATAGAGCAGTTGGTTGGTGGCGTAGCGTTTGGAAAAGTCCACCAGGATGGCTTTGGGCCTGCCCGGTATGTTCCAGCGGCCCAGGCGGCACTTGAGATCCCGGCTGTTCAGAACAAGTCGCAGGGAGTCCCAGATATGCTCGTCGGTTTCTTCAAAGTCCGCGTTCTGTTGCAGGGCCGGGCCCAGGAGAAAATAATCCTCGCCGAAGGTCTCCACGGCCTGCAGGGCCTTGCTGCTGACCACGGTGTAGATGCCCCCGACCTTGTTGCAAACTTCCCAACTCACTTCAAAGAGGGTTACAGGGACGTTGTCGAAATCCATAAAGGCTCCTTACATTTGAAAAAGCGCAACGTTTCAAAGGCAATCTGCTCCGGGGCGCGGCAATATGACGCAGGGGAGCGCGACAGCAAAAACGCCGGGGCGAAAGCGCGCGTCACGGCAGGGCCCCACGCATGGGGCCCGTTGCGCCGCATGGCGACCGTGGTTGCGGTTTGTGTCGCGCAACGTCGCGCAAGCGGCCATGCCGGCAGACCGGGCAAGCCTTTTGGCCTGCCCAAGACGCCGACATGCCGACGCGGCCGAACGCTCTGACTCCGGGCCGCTGTCTTGCTGCGCCGGGGGGGCCGGGTGAGCATGATCTCTCCGGCCCGGCGCGTTATTTCAAAAACATGCCCATGCCGCCCCGAACACACGGGGCAGCAAGGCTTTAGCTCTGTGCGCGGGCTTGCTGAAGCCGGCTCCGAGACGCTCAGGACATTTTTCTCTTTCCGCCGTTGAGCGTAAAATCGCTTTGGGGCGCGGCCCCGGCGGCTTTTTTGGCTGGCGCGGCCTTGGGCTTTGCCGGGGTTTTTTTGCCGGGATTCGCGGGTTTTTTCTCGGCTTTGGCAGCCTTTTCAGCCGCTGGGGGGCGTGACTTCGCGTTGGCTGCTGCCTTGCGCCCGGCTGTGCCCGCTTCAGGCCGCGAGCGCGGTTTGGCCGCGTTCAGGGCGGCGTGCTCCGCCGCGGCAAGGCGCATTTCAAAATCGGCCAGCACATTCATATAGGTGATGTACGCGTCATACGGGCTGCCGAAGGGATTGGCCCGATCCGGCAGATACCCGGCAAACCACTTGGTAGAAATATAATGGAAATGATCCGAGGTTTGCAAGCGTTGAAAATCGTGCAGCAAATCCGGGGCTCCCAGCTTGCGCACGCGGCTGGCGAGACCGTAGAGGGCGTGGATGGCGTCCTTTTGCATGTCGTTGCCGAGCCAGGCGGTAAGATCGCGTTCCTCATCGGCCCAGGACATGAAATCGGGCACGTCCACCTCGCCCACCGGGGCGATTTTCCGGCTTACCTGCTCGGGCGTGAGGAAGCTGAAATCCTTGTGTCCAAGAACGGCCGCGGGCAGGGCCTCCATAAAGTCGAAAATGCCTGAATCCCGGTTGTGACGCAATCCGAATACATGGTAATCATTGAATATGTTGATAATTTCCGCCGAACCCGCGAGGCTGTGGCACCAGGAGGCGAACTTTTCAGCCGTGAGGGGCCATTCGTTCCAGTCGCGGTTGCTGAAGCGCAGACCGATGTCCGTGGAGAGGGCAGAGTTGCGCAGCAAGAGCCGCAGCTTCTGCGCGGAGACAGGACGGTACACATAATTGGGACTGCGCCAGCCGAGCACATGATCCGCGCCTTCGGCCAGCACGGTTTTGAAACCGTCTTTTTCCAGCGCCGCGGCCAGATCGTTGTTGTAGACAAATTCCGTGTGGCGGAAGGTCACGGGCTTTTTCCCGAACAGGCTTTTGATGCGGGCGCACTGCTCCCTGACCTGGATCTCAAACTCCTCTCTGGAATACAGAAAGGCCAGGGAGTGCGGCGCGGTTTCGGCCATGAATTCCACGCAGCCCGTGTCGGCCAAAGCCTTGAAGCCGTCCAGGACTTCGGGCGCGTACTGCTCGAATTGATCAAGCGCGGTGCCGGAAATGGAAAGGGCCACCTTGAAGTCCTGCGAGTGGCGGCGGATCATTTTGAGCAACAAATCGTTCATGGGCAGATAGCAGGTCCGCGCCGCATACAGCAGGGAGTCGCAGTTGCGATCGTCATCCTCATAGATCGAGTTCTGGCCCATGTCGAAAACAGTATAGCGGCGCAGCCTGTACGGCTCATGAACCTCAAAGCAAAGACAGAGCGCTGGCATCAGTTACCTCCGGATACGCTGCGGTAAGCGGCCATCAGTTGATCCGCGGCGTTTTCCCAGCGGATGGACTTCATTTCTTCACGGCAGTTTTTCACCAGTTCCTGAGCCAGACAGGGATAACGCAGAACCGCGCAGATTTTGTCGGCCATGTCGCGGATATCCCAGAAATCAGCCTTCAAGGCGTGCTTTAATACTTCGGAAACGCCGGACTGGCGCGAGAGAAGCACCGGCACATCGTAGAGCATGGCTTCCAGCGGGGTGATGCCGAAGGGCTCGGAGACCGAAGGCATGACATAGAGATCGCTCAGGGCGAACATGCGATCCACATCCTCGCCGCGCAGAAAGCCGGCGAAATGAAAACGCTGCCCGATGCGCAGCTGCCCGGCGCGGCGGATCAACTGAGGCAGCATGTCGCCGCTCCCGGCCATGAAAAAACGCGCGTTGGGGATGCGATTCAGCACCAGCCGCGCCGCTTCCATGAAATATTCCGGCCCCTTCTGAAAGGTGACGCGGCCCAGAAAGAGCACCCGTTTTTCGTGCCTGATGCGCGGCGGGATGACGTAATGGCGCTCCACCTCGTGGCGGGCCACGGCATTGTAGACCACAACCACTTTCTCCGCGGGCACGCCGTACCGTTCAATGACGGTCTTGCGGGTCAGGCGGCTCACGGCCACCACGAGATCCGCGGCCAGCAGGCCGGCGCGCTCAATGGACGCCACCTGCTCGTTGACGTTTTCGCCGCTGCGGTCGTATTCCGTGGCGTGGATATGGGCCACCAGAGGCTTGCCGGTCAGGGTTTTGGCCAGCATGCCGGCCGGGTAGGTCATCCAGTCATGCGCATGGATCACGTCAAAGCGCTCGCGCAGGGAAATGGCTGCCGCCAGGCGGCTGTAGCGCCGCACTTCGCTCATCAGATCCGGCCCGTAGCCGCCCTTGAGCTGAAACGTGAACGGCGCGTTATGATGCAGGCGCAGGGATTCGCCGTCAGGCGTGCGTGAGAGCCATTGCAGGGATTCGCTGTAGCCCTGCGGGGTGATATAGGGAGAAAGCGGGCTGTCCACCGGCAGGAAATGGACATTGCTTTGCCAGACATCGTGCCCGGCCCGGCGCACGCGTTCCGCCGTCGCAGCGCTGATGGGCGTGCCGGATGCGGATTCCAGCCGCAAAAAGTCATTCCGGCCGCCGTCGCCGGTGCGCGGCAGCACAAAGATGATCTCCGCGCCTTTTTTGGCCAGGGCCTGGGTCATGCCGAAACAGGCTGTGCCCAGACCGCCGCTGATATGCGGCGGAAACTCCCAGCCGAACATGAGCACTCGCATTATTTTTTCCTTGTGTACGGGCAACCGCGCGTGTAAAGACCAGCTCAGCGCGTGCCGGCGGTAGTGTTTTCTGTGTTGTTTCCAATCGTCATGGTGACTCTGCAGACCCCGGCCGTATCCCCGGAAACAGGGTGAGCCAGGCGATAGGCGATACGTTCTTCCCAGGCGGCATAGACCGGGGGCGCCGCCCGCTTGAGCAGGATCAAGAGACGCAGGCATTCCGCCACGCTCCAGGCCTGGGCAATAGTGCCGTTGGGCCTGTATGGGGGGGATGCGTCGAAAATTTCTGAAATGCTCGCCAGCCCCGCGTCGGTCAGGTGATCGCAGTACAGCGGGGTCAGGGTGTCGAGCAGGCCCTGCGCCGCGCCGTCCACGTCCCAGGCCGCGCGCAGCAGGGCGTCGCCGTAATGGCCGAGCAGCCAGGGCCAGACCGTGCCCTGGTGGTACGCGGCGTCGCGAGCCGCCGGGCCGCCCTCGTAGCGGCCCTTGTACCCGGGATCGTCGGGCGCAAGAGTGCGCAGCCCGAAAGGCGTGAGCAGTTTGTTGCGCACGCATTCCACCACCGAAGCCTGATAGCTTTCTTCCAGCACGGGATAAGGCAGAGAGACCGCGAAAATCTGGTTGGGCCGCACGCTCTGATCCAGAAAGCCGTCACGCCAGACGTCGCCCAGATAGCCGCCGCCGCGCGCGACCCAGAAATGCTCGAAAAAGCTGACCCGCAGATCGCGCAGGGCCTGCGTTTCGTCCCATGTGGGCTCGTGGAATTTGGCGGCCAGAAAATCCACAAAGGCCAGGGTGTTGTACCAGAGGGCGTTGAGCTCCACCGGGCAGCCGTGGCGCGGCGTCACGGGCCTGCCGTCGGCCTGGGCGTCCATCCAGGTAAGCTGGGTTTTTTCATCGCCCGCGTGCAGCAGGCCCTTTTCATCCACAAAGATGCCCAGGCCCGGCCCGGAGCGGTAGCCTTTGACAATGGCCTTGAGCGCGGGCCAGGCATGTTCCCGTACCCAGGCAAGGCCGTCGGGATTTTCCTTGAGATAGCATTGCACGGACCAGGCATACCAGAGCGAGGCATCGGCCGAATTGTAGGCGTGCCTGCCGTCTTCGGCGAAGAAATTGGGCACCAGCCCGTTTTTCAGGCTTTTGGCCACCTGCGCCAGAACGCGCAGCCCGAACTCGCTGCGGCCGCCGTAAAAGGCCAGGCCCGGCAGGGCGATCAGCGTGTCCCGGCCCCAGGCGTCGAACCAATGATACCCGGCCAGCACCGCGGGAGTGCGGGAAGGCGTCTCAATGCAGAACTGGCGGCCCATCTGGGCCAGATTGCCGATCAGCCCGCCGCCGGCTTTGTGCGCGCTGATGCGGGCGCGGCTTTCCGCTTCCCACAGTTCCTCCAGGTCTTGCTCCACGGGCTCCACGCCGACGGCCAGATAGACGCTGCCGCCCTCGGGCAGCGGCGGCAGGGGGATGTCCAGAATGCCGGGCTGGAAAAGATCTTCCTCGGCGGGGAAGCCGCGTTCCTGCTCCTGAAAATATTCCACATTGTGGAACCAGTCCGGCGAGGCGGTGAAGGTGAACGCGCCATGCACCTGAAAAAAGAGCGGCGGCAGGCCCGCATAGGGCTCGATTCTGAATCCCTGGGGCACGGTTTCGACGTTTGTCTGCACCTGCGGGTTGGCGCGTGTCAGGGCGTGAAAATGCCGGTAGGCCAGGAGAGGCTTGAGACGCAGGCACAACGGCGGCAGCTCGGAACGGCCTTTGAGGGAGTAGCGCAGCACCAGGCGGCTTTTGCCCCGTTGCAAAAATATTTCGCGGCGCAGGTGCACGTCGCCCACCCGGTATGTGAATTCCGGCCATTGATCGAGGCGGAAGCTTTCCAGGTATTCATGCCCGTCCGGGTACAGGACGTTGGGATGCTGCCGGGTGGACAGAAAAAATTCTTTGCCCCCGCCGCGCACCGACTCTTCCAGGGCGGAGAGCAGCACATGGCGCCCCAGCGGGGTATTGACCGTGAGCAGGCCGTGATATTTGCGCGTATTGCAGCACAGGATGCTGCTGCTTGCGTAGTCGCCCAAACCGTTGGTCAGCAGCCATTCCTTGCGTAATGCTCTGCGGATGTTCTGGCAGGCGGCCTTATCAAAACTGAACCGCATACGGCCTCCTTGGCGTACAGGTTAAGAATGATGGCCGAGCGGGCTGCTGGAGGTTCAGAAAGTTCGGAGCAGGAGGCAGCGCGTAACCCGTGAAAACGCGCCGGACAAGCCGGCTTTCAGCGGTGCGGCAGGGGAGGAATGCGGCGCATTCCAACGGTTCCCTTATCAAGGCATTTCTCCGCTGGTAATATAGATTGTATTTTATGGTAAAATTTTTTAGCTGTCAAGGTTTACTGTTTTCTTGCAGGAATTGATTGAAAAAAATCCGCCTTGCCCCTCACAGGGGCGGCGGGAGTGAAATGCCGCCGGGAGGCTCTTTTTTGTCGCGCTTTTTCGCCGCGGGCCCGCGGCCTGCGCTTGCGCCGGGCCGGCGGGCACGGATGGAAAGCCCGCTCGCAAGGCCCGCGGAAAAGGTTGCCGTCCGGGGCTTTTGCTTTCTCCTGTTTTGGAGTAAGCTCTCAGCTTCCTGAAAACTGTGCTGACCGGAATGGAGGTATTCCATGAAAGTACCGGGTCGTTGGCTGGGCGCGCTTGCCCTTGCCCTGTTTCTGCCCGCGGCGGCCGTGGCCGCGGATCTCAAGGTGGGCCTGATGTGCCCGCTCACGGGCAAGTGGGCCTCTGAGGGCCAGGATATGAAAAACATCGTCTCCCTGCTGGTGGATGAAACAAACAGCAAGGGGGGCATCAACGGTCAGAAGATCGAGCTGGTGGTGGAAGACGACGCGGGCGATCCCCGCAGCGCGGCCCTGGCCGCGCAAAAGCTGGCCTCGGCCGGCGTGGTGGCCGTGATCGGCACCTATGGCTCGGCCGTGACCGAAGCCAGCCAGAACATTCTGGACGAGGCGGGCCTGGTGCAGATCGGCACGGGCTCCACCAGCGTGCGGCTGACCGAAAAAGGGCTGCCGTTCTTTTTCCGCACCTGCCCGCGCGATGACGCCCAGGGCAAGTCCGCGGCCGCGGCCATTGTCAGGGGCGGATACAAGGCCGTGGCCCTGCTGCATGACAATTCCTCCTATGCCAAGGGGCTGGCCGAGGAAACCCGCGCGATCCTCGACAAGGCGGGCGTCAAGGTGGTGTTTTACGACGCCCTGACCCCGGGCGAGCGCGATTACACCGCCATTCTGACCAAGCTCAAGGCCGCCGGGCCGGATCTGGTTTTTTTCACGGGCTATTATCCTGAAACCGGCATGCTGCTGCGCCAGAAAAAGGAAATGGGCTGGGATGTGCCCATGATGGGCGGCGACGCGGCCAATCATCAGGATCTGGTCAAGATCGCCGGGCCCGAGGCCGCTGCCGGGTATTTTTTCATCAGCCCGCCCCTGCCGCAGGACATGGATACTCCGGAAGCCGCGAACTTCCTGGATGCCTACAAGGCCAGGCACAAGAGCGTGCCTGTCTCGGTCTGGGCCGTGCTGGCCGGGGATGCTTACAAGGCCGTGGAAGCGGCGCTGGCCGCGGGCAAGAGCGAGCCCGCGCAGATGGCGGCCTGGCTCAAGCAGCTCAAGGATCTGCCGGGTCTTTCCGGTTCCCTGGGCTTTGACGCCAAGGGCGACCGCGTGGGCGAGTTTTACCGCACCTACAAGGTGGACGGCAAGGGCGTTTTCGTTTTGCAACCCAAATAGCGGCAGGCGCTTCTTTGGCCCGCGCGCGGCGTCGCGCCTGGCGGCGCGCCCCGGCCATGCGGGCGGAGTAGGTTGCGGTGGCGGCCTAAGCCGCCTTGCCGCATGGCGACGGCAACGCCGGGGACGCATTTTGTGAAAAGAAGATATTTCCCCGTCGGCACGCAAGGCTTGTTTTTGGAGCCTGGACGCGCGTAAACTGCGCGCGCCTCGAAAAACAATCTGACGCCGGCGGGGAAGGGGCTGTTTATAAAATACTCACAATTCTGAAGAGATACGCCAAGCAAGCGCCGGCAGGGACGCTCATCTACGGACACTATGGAACAATTCTTTCAGCAACTTCTGAACGGCCTTGCCGTGGGCGGCATTTACGCGCTGGTGGCCCTGGGCTACACCATGGTGTACGGCGTGCTCAAGCTGATCAACTTTGCGCACGGGGATTTGTTCACCATCGGCGCGTACCTGGGGCTGACCCTGCTGGTGAGCTGCAACCTGGCCGGGCTGCTGCCCCCGGTGGCGGCGGTGCTGGCCGTGTTTGTCATGGTGGGCCTGCTGGTGGCGCTGATCGGCTGTCTGCTGGAGCGCGCCGCCTATCGTCCTCTGCGCACCGCCGGTCGTCTTTCGGCTGTGGTCTCGGCCCTGGGGGCCTCGATCTTTTTTCAGAACGCGATCATGCTGATTTACGGCGCGCGCGTCTATGTGTATCCCGACTTTCTGCGCCCGGATTTCACCGTGCATCTTCTGGGCTATGCGGTGCCCGGCGTGCGCCTGCTGGTCATTGCGGCCAGCGTGCTGCTGATGCTCGGGCTCTGGGCCTTCATCCAGCGTACCCGCATGGGCGCGGCCGTGCGGGCCGTGGCCATTGATCCGGGCGCGGCCCGGCTGATGGGCATCAATGTGGACAGGGTGATTTCTCTGGTTTTTCTGATCGGGCCGGGCCTGGGCGGCGCGGCCGGGCTGATGGTGGGCATCTACTACGGCCAGCTCGACTTCACAATGGGCTGGGGCTACGGGCTGAAAGCCTTTACCGCCGCCATCCTGGGCGGTATCGGCAACATTCCCGGCGCCATGATCGGCGGCCTTCTGCTGGGCGTGATAGAGGCCCTGGCCGCGGGCTATATCGCCATTGCCTGGAAAGACGCCATTGCCTTTCTGGTGCTGATTCTGATTCTGATCATCCGGCCCACGGGCATTTTGGGCGAACGCACGGCGGAAAAGCTATGAGCCGCACGCCGTTCTGCATTGCCCTGGGGCTGACGCTCTGCGCCTTGCCGCTTGTCTGCAACGCCTACTGGCTGGATGTGTGCGTGAGCATCGGGCTTTACGCTCTGCTGGCGCTCTCGCTGAACGTGATTCTGGGGCAGGCGGGCATTTTTCATATGGGGCACGCGGCTTTTTTTGCCGTGGGCGCGTATGTGACGGCCATTCTGAACACTGTGCAGCAGTGGCCCATATTCTGGACCATGCCGCTGGCCGGGGCCGCGGCCGCGCTCTTCGCCCTGATTGTGGCCCGGCCGATCATTCATCTGCGCGGCGACTACCTCTTGATCGTGACCATCGGCATTGTGGAGATCGTGCGCATTGCCCTGATCAATGACGTCTTCGGCCTGACCGGAGGGGCCAACGGCATTTTCGGCATCAGCCGCCCGCAGTTTTTGGGCTACAGAATCGTCAGGAGCGTGCAGTTTTACTATCTGGTCTGGGGCATGGCCGGGGTGAGCCTGCTGCTCTTTTACGGGCTCTGGCACTCGCGCTTCGGGCGGGCGCTGAACTACATCAAGGAGGACGACATCGCGGCCGAGGGCTGCGGGGTGAACGTCACCCGCTATAAGCTCGCGGCCTTTGTGCTGGGCGCGTTCTGGGCCGGCATGGCCGGCACGCTCTATGCCGCCAAAATGACAACTATCGCGCCGGAATCCTTCAATTTCATGGAATCGGTGATCATTTTCGCGGTGGTCATCCTCTCCGGCGGCAGCCAGTTGGGCGTGCTGATCAGCGCGTTTTTGTTCATAGGCCTGCCGGAAGTGCTGCGTGAGTTTTCCAACGCGCGCATGCTGATTTTCGGCCTGGCCATGATGATCATGATGATCTGGCGGCCGCAGGGCCTGTTGCCGCCCAGGCCGCGCCGTTACCCCCTGGCCGGAGAAAGCGGCTCGCCCGCCTCTCCCGACGCGCCAGGCTCTTGCGCCCGGAAGAATCGGGAAGGCGGCGGGGGCGCGGCAACCGGGAGGCCCGCATGAGTCTTCTGGCTTTGCAGGATGTGACCAAAATCTTTGGCGGCCTGATCGCGGTCAACGATCTCTCCTTCTCGGTGGAAGCGGGCAGCATTGTGGGCCTGATCGGGCCCAACGGGGCGGGCAAGACCACGGTGTTCAACTGCATTACCGGCAATTACACGCCCGAGAATGGCCGTATTTTCTTTGAGGGCGCATCCATTACCGGCCTCAAGCCGCATCTGATTGTGGAGCTGGGCATTGCGCGGACGTTTCAGAGCATCCGTTTGTTCGGCAAGCTGCCGGTTCTGGAAAACGTGCTGGCCGGGCGGCATTGCCGGATGCAGGCCGGGCTTTTGGCCTGCATGCTGCATACAAGGGGCCAGCGGCGCGAAGAAAGGGCCGCCGTGGCCCGCTGCATGGAAGAACTGCGTTTTGTGGGCCTGGCCGATCGCCATGCCGAGGCCGCGGGTGGCCTGTCCTACGGCAACCAGCGTTTGCTCGAAATCGCGCGCGCCCTGGCCTCGGACCCCCGCTTGCTGATTCTGGACGAACCAGCCGGAGGCATGAACGATCAGGAAACCGCCTGTCTGGTGGAGATTATCCGGGCCATCCGCCAACGGGGCATTACCGTGCTGCTCATTGAGCACGACATGCGCCTGGTCATGCAGATCTGTGAAAAATTGGTGGTTCTGGAGCACGGCACCCTGATCGCCGAGGGCGCGCCCGAGGCCATGCGGCGACATCCGGCAGTGATTGAGGCCTACCTCGGCGTCGATGATGAGAAGTGGTGAGACATGGCTTTGCTGACGCTTTCAGACATCCGGGTGCGCTACGGCAGCGTGGAAGTGCTGCACGGCATCAATCTGCGCGTGGAAGAGGGGGAGATAGTCGCCCTGCTCGGGGCCAACGGCGCGGGCAAAAGCACGACCCTGCTTTCCGTCAGCGGATTGGTGCGGCCCTGTGCCGGTGAAATTCTGTTTGAAGGCCGGAATCTCTTGCGCCTGCCCAGCCATGAGGTCGTCAGGCTGGGCATTGCGCAGTCCCCGGAGGGCCGCCGGGTATTCGGGGCCATGAGCGTGCTGGAAAACCTGCGCCTGGGCGCCTTCTGCATCCGCGACACGGCGCGCAGCGAGCGCACGCTGGAATGGATTTTCGACTTGTTTCCGCGCCTGCTGGAGCGCCGGGAGCAACTGGCCGGCACGCTTTCCGGCGGCGAGCAGCAGATGCTGGCCATCGGCCGGGCCCTGATGGCCGAACCGCGTCTGCTCCTGCTGGACGAGCCTTCGCTGGGCCTGGCGCCCCTGCTGGTGCGCTCCATTTTTGAAACCGTGCGCACCATCAACGAGCGCGGCGTCACCGTGCTGCTCGTGGAGCAGAACGCCCGCGCGGCCCTGAAGCTCGCCACGCGCGGCTATGTGCTGGAAGTGGGCAATGTGGTCATGGAAGATCGCGCCGCAAGCCTGCTGGCCGACGCCAATGTGCGCGAAGCGTATCTGGGCGGCTAGAGCATTTTCACTTTGAAAATGCTCTGCTGACGCGAAAGCGGCAGCCGCCGCAACGCGGCGTACATTCAGGCGAAAACCGCGTTTTTCGCCTGAATGCCACCTTTGACTTTCATAAAAAGTCAAAGGTAATCTTGCTCTAGAGCGTTTTGCTGATGAAATCAGCAAAACGCTCTAAACAACCGGCTCTTTGCCCGTAAAAGGGAGGGCGTGCGCCCTGCGCGCCGCATACAAAAAGCCCCCGCAGGAGGGCTTTTTGTATGCGGCGACGTCCGGCTCAGGCCAGTTTGGAGAGCAGCGTCTCTTTGATCGAGTCAATGCTTCCCTCGCCGTTGAGCTCAATGTATTTGGTCTTGCCTTCGCCCGCCAGTTTTTTGAAAAAACAGGCCGCGGCCAGGGTGCCGTCCTGGGTGTTGTAGTAGATGTCGTGGCGCTTGTTGATGGCGGCTTCATCCTGATCGTCGCTGCGCGAGCTCAACTCGCCGCCGCACACGCGGCACTTGTCGCCGTCCGGCCTGATGGCGTCGATAAAGATGTTGTTGGGATGATTGTTGTTCTCCTTGCACAGACGGCGACCCATGATCCGGTTTTTGGCCGTCTCGCGCGGCAGCAGGATCTCCACCACATAGTCCAGCGTGAGGCCTTCTTTTTGCAGGGCTTCCCACAATTTTTCGGCCTGCACCATATTGCGCGGGAAGCCGTCCAGCAGCCAGCCGTTTTTGCCTTTGCTCTTGAGCGTTTCCAGAACCATGGGGATGGTGATCTCGTCGGGAACCAGGTCGCCGCGGTCAATATAGGCCTTGGCTTTTTTGCCGAGTTCCGTGCCGCCGCCGATATGCTCGCGGAAAATGGCTCCGGATTCGATATGGGCAAGATTGTATTTTTGCTTGATCAGATTGCCCTGGGTGCCCTTGCCGCTGCCGTTGGGTCCGAAAATCAGAATGTTCACCGTTGCTCTCCTTGGCGGAAGCGTGAAAATTTGTGCAAAAAAGTACAAAAGGCATCTGATTTTCTATCCTTGAAAGCGCATCCTGTCAACGGGGTTGGAGCGCAAGGCCATATACACGGCGGATTTGCCGCGCCTGTTGTCGGGGCGGCTTTGCGCCAAAAGGGGCGGGCTTTGCGGCGCTCGGCGCACAGCGCGGCTTTTCCGTCTTTTTTATCGAAAGAGCCGCCATGTGCCCCGCACAATGCCGCCGAGCACATCCACAAAACCTTGCGTAATGCCGCCCAGGGTGTTCAGAATCAATTTGCCCGTGCCGATGGAGGTTTTGCTGTTGTCCAGGCTGCCGTAGAGCCGCAGGGGAAAATCAGGCAGATTTTTCATGTTCACCGTGAACGTGCAGTCCAGGGTGTCGGTGTTCAGATTGATCCAGCCGCCGCCGTGGACTTTCAGCCCGGGCCCCTGGAGATCAAAGTCGCTGCTGCGTGCGATTCCGGCCGTAACGACGCCCGAGGCCCCGGCCGTCCGGAAAAGCGTGGGCTTGCCCTTGAGCCGCCCGTCCGGGCCGCGTTGCTGGTATGAGCCGTTGCGCACCATGAAGCGCCACTTGCCGTCCAGGGCGGCCGGCAACTGGCCGGGGCCGGTCAGGCTGGCCCGCATTTCGGAGCTGAGGCCCGCGCGGCCTCCCAGCGCGGCGCTGCCGCCCCGATCCCGGCTGGCCGCCCCCAGATCGAAATTTTCCACGGAAAGGGAATTCGCAAAGCGCAGGCCGTTATTGAAATCAATGCTGCCCCGGCTTTGCAGAGGCGCGCCGTAAAAGCGCCCGGTCACAGGCGCGCAGGTCAGGCGGCCGTTCTCCAGTTTGATCGGAAATCTGGCCTCCTGAAGCCTGAAGCGCCAGGTGGTCAGGAGCTTGATGCGCAGTTCCCCTTCTGCGCTGAGCTCACGCAAAAAACGCAGATCCCAGCGCTTCCCCGGCGCGCTCGCGACCGCCGGAGAGGCCTGTTTGGCCGCATGGCCCGGAGCCTCAAGATAGCGGTCCAGATCCAGCGCATCGACCGTGAGCTGGAACGCAAGGCTCAACTGCGCGCGCCAGGAGGCAAAAAAGGAGCCGCTGATGCTGCTTTGGTCCAGCCTGGCGCGGATGCCGCTGAGCGCCAGTTCGTTGGCGTCGCCCTTGAAGTCGGCTTCCAACCGCATTGCGCGCAGCCCGGAAGGAAGTTTGAAATTCAGGCCGCGCGCCAGGCGCAGGGTCCGGCCGAGATCGGCGCTCTGCGCAAAAAGTTTGCCCTGCCAGGCCATCCCGCCCTTGCCGCTGACGAGCTGGGCCTGACCACGCGCCTCAATGCCCAGGGCGTTGCCGTGGGCATTGCTTACGGAGAGCATATTGCGCGCTCCCCGGCAGGAAAACTCGCCCGTCAGATCCGCATGCAGCCCCTGGGGCAGGGAACTGCGCTCGGGACTCATTTGCAGGGAGAGCGAGCCGGGCAGGTTTTGGAAATCAAGATTGCCGTTGCCCCCGCCGTCGCCGCTGAACCGGATCATGCCGTTGAGATCCGCGCGGGCGTCCAGGCCTTCGCCCTCAAAGTGGCCTTGCCATTGGCCGTTCAGCCCAAGCCCCTGTTTGTCCCACTTGCCGCCGCGCAGCCTGAGCCCGGCCTCCAGGCTTTTGAAGCGTGCAACGCCGCCTGCGCCCGACCGGGACAGGCGCAGAACTCCCTGATCCGCGCGCACTGTTGCCGAGCCCCTGAGCTTATCCAGAAATTCCGTGAGCGTCCGGCCCTGGCTCATGATCTCCACATCGGCCCGCAAGCGGCCGCGGGTCAGGGGCAGCACATCCAAAGCGGCCGCCAGCGGCGCGCCTTCCACGTCGCGGAAGTTCATCCTGATCGCATACGGGCTCTGGCTGCCGCCGCCCAGAATGGTTTCCCCGCTCACCTTGCCGTTGTAAAGCCGCCCGTTTATGAAGAGCAGGGTATCTTCCAGCCCGTTTTTATCCATCTTGCCCTGCCGGATGACAACCTCGGCCTCGTTGAGCAGGAGCGGGCCGTAGTCCACGGTCTGCGCGCCCAGACGGATATTGTAATCCACGCCGACGGCGCCGGGCTCGCGCGGTCCGCCCGGCATGGGGGTCAGCGTGGCATGCGGAAACCAGGGATTGTCGGGAGCCTTGCCCACGGCCTCGGGAATGGCCAGGCCCAGGTTGATGCGCCGGGTGCTCAGATCCAGAACCACTTCCGGTTTTTTCCAACTGGGCACGCCGCCGGAGCCGGTAAAGCGGCTGCCCGCGCAGTGCGCCACAATGCGCGGCACCACAAGGCCCTGGCCGTCAAGATGAAAATCCAGGCTGCCGTCCGTGATGTTATCCAGCGCCAACTGCAAACCAGGCGCCAGATTGCGGGCAAAGCCAAGCCATTGCGTCAGGCTGACGCGGTGCAGCAGCAAGCGCCCGTCCAGGGCGAAGCCTCTGCTTTGGCTCTGGCCTTTGCTGTCTTCTTTGTCCGCCAGTGCGCTCTCGCCGCCGGTTGCGGCCTGCTCCGCGCCTGGGTCGCCAAGCCTGAGAACCGCGCTGAGCTGCCCGCTGTCATGGCCGAGGCCGAGCCGGATCTGTTCCAGATTGATGATCCGATCCCGGCTGTTGCGCATGGCCGCCGTGCCTTCCAAAAAGAAGGGCAGCAGGGCCTGATCCTTGCTCACTTCGCCGCGCAACGCTGTTTCGGCTGTCCAGCCGCCTGTTCCGCCCTGAAGTTGAAGGCTGAAGTCGAGCCGATCCAGACGACCGGGCAGGCGCAGCGCGCCGCCTGCTTTGAGATGCGGCGTGGCTGTCAGAGGATCGGCCAGACTGGTTTTTCCCTCGGCCAGCACATTGGCCAGCCGCAGGGGAGGGGCGTCAACCGGTTGTAAAAGAGCCGTGCCCAGATGCAGGCGGCCCTTGATCCCGGCTGGCGCGTCCGTGTCCAGGCGGCACTGCAAATTTGTGAGCTGCAGGCGGGATCTGTCGCTTGCCGTGAGATCAGCCTCGCCCTGGACAATGGTCAGGCGGCAGTCGTCGGGCAGGGTGGGCAGCCTGCCTCCGCCCTTGCGCAAGTGCGCCAGGAGCGCCTGGGGATCGCCCAGAGGCAGAGCAATGCCGCCGCGCAGGCGGGGCCGCAGCAGGGAAATGTCGCGCGGCGCGAATTCCCCGCGCAGCAAAGCCGGAAAATCCGGGCGCAGGGTGGCATAGGCCACGGAAAAATGCAGATTCTGCCCTTCCACCGTGCCGTTGCTGATGGCTATGGAAGGCAGGGGAAAAATCACCACGTCAACGGCTTCCACGCTGAACGTCAGGCCCGTGCGTTGGGAAAGTTCGTCCAGAAAGCGCCGGGTAAGGGCTTCGGGATTGCGCTGCAAAAGATAAACGGCCACTCCGAGCAGTGCCGACAGCGACAGAATCAGCGCCAGGAAAATGCGTGCAAGAAAGCGTAGGCGGCGGGCGGTAAACAACATGGCAATATCTCGCGCCTTGACGCCAGAGGGCGTGAAGGCTAGGCTTCAACGGTATTGCATCTTGCCGTGTTTGGCAACCTCGCGGCCCTTGCCCAGGGCTGACGCATCTGACTGTTATGTGCAATAATTTTGCTATGTTGTCATAATCGCTGGGAAGAGCCGCTTGCGGGGGAAGCAACGGCATACGACAAAGCGTGGAGAGGCCGCGGATCATGCGCCTTTCCGCGTACATGAGCTTTTTCGCTCCGGGGGGCTATGCAACGTCTGCTATGGATTGGCAGTCCTTTTTTCGGCCCGGCTTTGCAATCCTGCGGCTGGCAGGATGTGGCGCTGTATAATTTTGAAGACGTCCGCGTCTTCTGTTGGGAGGAACTGGTGCGCCTGGCCGGATTTACGCCGGACGTGCTGGTTGTGGCCGACAAGAGCCGCCCGCCCTTTGTGCTGGGCATGGAGCGTTTCCCCTGCCTGACGGTCTTTTACAGTGTGGATTCGCATATCCATAGCTGGCAGCCGCTGTATGCCCAGGGTTTTGACGCCTGTCTGCTTTCCCTGCGCGATCATCTGGCCCGGTTCGCGGGCCCGTATCTGCCCCCGGAGCGGATCTGGTGGTCCCCGCCCTTTGCCGGGGATGCGGATCGACCTGATCCTGCCGCGCCCAAACGCTGGGACTGTCTCTTTGTGGGCACGGTCAACGCCGATCTGCCGCGCCGCGCGGCTTTTCTTGAGGCGCTGGGGCAGCGCCTGCCGGGCCTGCATGTGACGCGCGGCAATTATCGCGAGCTGTACCCCCAGGGCCGGGTGCTGCTGAACCATTGCGAGCACGGAGATTTGAATTTTCGGGTCTTTGAGGCCATGGGCTGTGGCGGTTGCCTGGTGACGCCGCGCGTGGGGCACGGCCTGGCGCAACTTTTTGTGGACGGCGAGCATCTGGTGGGCTATGCGCCCGATGATGTGGGGGATGCGTTGTACCGCATCGAATTTTTGCTGAACAATCCCCCCCTGGCGGCATATATCGGCCGGGCGGCCCTGGCGAAAATCGATGAGGCGCACCGTGCGTCGCACAGGGCCCAGGCCTTCACGGATCGGCTCTGCGATCTCTGGATGCAGGATGCCCGGGCCCTGGTGGCCGCGCGACAGGCAAAAGCCGAGGCCATCCGTGAGAATTGCCTGAAGATGCCCTATCTGCTCTGGGCAGAGGAACTGGCCGCGCCCGGGCTCAGAGAAGCCTATCTGGCCGCGGCCAGGGGGCGCTTCGGCCTGGCGGGCATGGAGGCGTGAATCAGGATTCGCCTGCCCGCTCGCTCGTGGGCGGGTCAAAGTGCAGATCCAGAGCCGGGTCGGTGACGGGCGTCTGCACCGGGCGCGGCGCTTCAAAGCTCAGATGCAGCAAGGGATCGTCCGCAGGGGCGGCTTGCGTCGGCGTGGGCCTTGGGGCCGAGCTGCCGTCAAGCCTGTCCAGGCGCGATTCCACGGCCCGCAGCAGCACGCGCAACTGGGCGTGCTCGTCGCGCAACGCGCGGCAGAGCCGCTCCTGGCTGCGCAGCAGGTGGTACAACACAGCCAACATCCCTGAGAAACACAAAAAAATGAACAGCATAATGGAAAACATGGCGGGCCTCGCAACGTCGCTGTGCGTGGGACGCGGCCTCGGAAGATGCGGCCGCGTGTCGCTGTTCCGCTTATATACGCTCATGCCGGCTTGGGCAAGGAGGTTTTATGGCCGCGCAGCGTCTTGAGCCGCATCTGGTCATGGCCGATGAGCGCGGTAATATCTATGATCACCCGGACTTGCTGATGGTCTGCCGCAGGGGCGCGCAATGGGGCCTGCCGCGGCCTGACGAGCTCATGCCCTTGCCGGAGGAAAGCGAGCTTTTTCTCCTGCCGGGTCGCCGGGCCGTGGGCCTTGATCCGCAAAGCGGCGAGATCGAGAGCCAGGAGGAGTTGGCCGTGGCCGCTTTTGCCGCACCCGCGCACACGCTTTCGGCGCACCCGGCCTTCAAAAGCGACGCCCATGCGCCTTTGCTGCCTTTATTCGCGTATGGAGCCGTGGGCTTTGCCCGCGGGCGCTTTTACGTCTGCGCGCGCAAGGTGGATGCGGACCCGCGCCAGCAATTTCGGAACATCCCGCGTCGGCGCATTGAAAAATGCGCGCGCGATCTTTTGCGGGATCACCCCGCCAATCGCCTGATCCGGCATATTCTGGATAATTGCGTGGCGCGCTATGATTGCCCGGCGGCGCGCAACTTCGCCCTGGGCCGTTTCGAGGCCCCGCTGCCCACCTCGCGGGCCTGCAATGCGCGCTGCGTGGGCTGTATTTCCGCGCAGGACAAGGATTCGCCCCTGACCGTGACGCCGCAGTGCCGCCTGACCTTCACCCCGGAAGCGGCTGAGATCGTGGAAGTCATGCAACTGCATGAGCGCCGGGAAACAGGCAGTCCTGTTTATTCCTTCGGCCAGGGCTGCGAAGGAGATCCGTTGATCAACGCGGATTTGCTGGCGGAAAGCGTGCGTCTCTTCCGGGCTGGCGGCGGCCGCGGCACGGTGAACTGCAATACCAACGCCTCACGGCCAGAGGCCGTGGTCAGGCTGGCCGAGGCCGGGCTGACCAGCCTGCGGGTGAGCTGCAACAGCGCCCGTGAGGCGTTGTACCAACGCTATTACCGGCCTGTGGACTACACCTTTGCCGATGTGCGGGCCTCCATCCGGGAAGCGCGCGCCCGCGGAGTTTTTGTTTCGCTGAACCTCCTGTTCTTTCCCGGCGTCACGGATACCGAGGAAGAACTGGCCGCCCTGGCCCGGCTGATTGGGGAAAACGGGGTGAGCATGGTTCAGTGGCGTAACCTGAACATTGATCCTGAATGGTACATCAGGCTGATCAGCAGCGGCCAGGGCGACCAGACCTGCGCCGTGCCTCCGAGCATGGGGCTGGCGGTCTTCATGAAACGGCTCAAAAAGCTCTGCCCCTGGCTGCGTTACGGCTATTTCAATCCTTATCTGGGCGACAGGGCGGAAATAAGCGCGCCCCTGCCGGGCCAGTGGGCCATGCCCGAACCCCGAACCAGAGCGTTTTGCTCATTTCATTAGAGCATTTTCTCTTTGAAAATGCTCTGCTGACGCGAAAGCGGCAGCCGCCGCAACGCGGCGTACATTCAGGCGAAAACCGCGTTTTTCGCCTGAATGCCACCTTTGACTTTCATAAAAAGTCAAAGGTAATCTGCTCTAGAGCGGTTTGCTGTTGAAAACGGCAACCGCTCTAGAGCAATTTGACTTTTATTTTATTTAAAAATCGTTTAGATTGCAGAGATGAAATTTGCATCTGAAGAAATCCGAACCAAGGCTGTTCATGCGTATCTTGATGGAAAAGCAACAGCCAGGCAATTGGCAGATATTTTAGGTTATACCCCGGCTAGCATCTGCAATTGGGTCAGAGCTTACCGTGAAAACCAACGATTATCAGCCAAACCCAATGGCCATCGCCCAAGTTGTTTCTCATGCGAGGAGATTCGGGAATTGCAAGCCCTTCTTGATAAAAA
>NZ_JAAKEH010000035.1:0-33452 GCF_011039095.1 Desulfovibrio sp. ZJ200
AAGACAGCCCGGCCCGGTGGCGTTGGCGAAACTGGAGAACATGGAAGCACAGGCGGGATGGAAAAAAGAAACGGCGCGATCAAGGGGCATGCCTCGGTCACGCCGCATTATGGAATCTTTGGAACGGGGCGGCGGGCGCGTGTCTTGTTTTTATGCTGTCTATTGTACTTTTCCGCGTAACATATCCAGATAGTCAGCGTACTCCTGAACCATGCGTCGCCGTTCCGGCAGATACTCGGCATAGTTGTACGCGGCGCGGACGCCGTTGCGCTCACAATGAGCAAGCTGGCGCTCTATCCAGTCTGTGCTATAGCCAAGCTCGTTCAGGAGGGTGGACGCCATTGACCGGAAGCCGTGGAAGGTATGTTCGCCGGTGGCACAGCCGAGTTGCCGCAGAACACGCAGAGGGCCTCCCCTGTACATGGGGCCGTTGGTTCCCGTCCTGTTGCCAGGAAAGACAAAGCGTCCATCGCCGCTTTTCTCATGCAGTTCATGGAAAATTACCAGGGCCTGACGCGAAAGCGGCACCATGTGGATTTGCTTCATCTTCATCCGTTCCGCCGGAATGCGCCATTCCGCCGCCTCAAGGTTGATTTCC
The DNA here is from genome assembly GCF_011039095.1 of Desulfovibrio sp. ZJ200. Taxonomy (NCBI): domain Bacteria; kingdom Pseudomonadati; phylum Thermodesulfobacteriota; class Desulfovibrionia; order Desulfovibrionales; family Desulfovibrionaceae; genus Desulfovibrio; species Desulfovibrio sp. ZJ200. The sequence continues at coordinate 599 of NZ_JAAKEH010000035.1, forward strand.
TCCCATTCCGCGCGGATCAGTTCATTGGCCCGGACAAAAACCAGCGGCGCAAGACGCAGGGCGCGGGAGATGAAAAAGTTCCCCTTATATGCGTAGATCCTGCGCAGCAGTTCGCCCACGGCAACGGGTTCGGTGATGGCCGCATGGTGGCCGTTGACCGTGGGGGCGAGAGCGCCGCGCAGATCGGCGGCAATGTCGTGTTCCGCCCTGCCGGTGACAACGGCGTAACGGAAAATCCGTCCGGCATCACGCAGCGCCTTGTGGGCTATGGTCAGCGCGCCCCGTTCCTCCATCCGCCGCAGAACGGCCAGCAGTTCCCTTGGGGTAATAGCGTTGATGGGACGTTTGCCAATGTGGGGGAAGAGGTTTTCCTCCATGATGCGGATGACCGCCTTTTGGTATGCGGGAACCCATTTCGCTGAATATTTGGCGTACCACTCCCGCGCCACGTCCTCGAAAGAGTTGCGGGCCGCTTCCGCCGCCGCTTCTCTGGCCTGGCGTCGGGCCTCGCTGGGATCGGTATGTTCCCGCAGCAGCTTTTTGGCCTCTTCCCGTTTTTCCCGCGCCTCGCGCAGGCTCACGGACGGATACGGGCCAAGGGAAATGAGCTTCTGCTTGCCCGCAAAGCGGTACGCCAACCGCCACGATTTTTTGCCCGTAGGCGTGACGTAGAGGAACAGGCCCCCGCCGTCCGAGTGCTTCTGAATCTTGCCGTTGGCTGTGACATGCCGTATGAATGTGTCGGTCAGTTTCATCCGGCCACCTCCAGAGTGGTGTTTCTTGGTACGGCTGGACTGACCGCTACCAGCATATTCCTGAAAAAACCTTTTGATACAAGGTAGTACAAGAAATATGCCGGTAGCTGAGAGGGGAACCCCGTTCAGTTTTCCAGGGTCGGGGGCAGCACTGCCAGACCCTGGGAAACGCCGTCATTGACCGCCCAGACCTACCAAAAGACTACCAACACGTCTACCAACGGTTTTTGTGGATGCAGGTGGATTTTTGTGGATGGGATAAGGCAAAGATTCCCGATTAACATATTGAAATTACATGCTAATCAGACATCTTTGGACTTCCTGAAACGAGTTAGGCAACTTAATCAAAAAAATGCTCTAATGAGGGCTGACCTTGGGGGCGTGCCGATAAAGCCCGTGCCCCCCAAGACCGCTCTACGCATTCCTGTCTCCGCTTTTCACTATGCTTCAGGCTGCCGGATTTTATGCTCCCGCAGCATTTCGGCCACCTGGGCCACGTCTTTGTCGCCCCGGCCGGACAGGCTGACCAGAAGCGCCTTGTCCCCGGACATGCCCGGAGCCATTTTCATGGCCTGCGCCAGGGCGTGCGAGGATTCCAGGGCGGGAATCACGCCCTCATGGCGCGAAAGCGCAAAAAAGGCCTCCAGGGCTTCCTGATCCGTGACGCTGACATATTCGGCGCGCCCCTGATCCTTGAGCTGGGCGTGTTCCGGCCCGACCGAGGGGTAATCAAGGCCCGCTGAAATGGAGTACACGCACCCGGCCTCGCCGTCGGCATCCTTGATCATATAGGAATGAAAGCCGTGCAGCACGCCCGGCTCGCCCAGGCAGAGCGAAGCCGCATGCTCGCCGTAGGCCGTGCCCCGGCCGCCGGGTTCCACGCCTACCAGGCGCACGTCGGCATCGTCCAGAAAACCGGCGAACAGGCCGATGGCGTTGGAGCCGCCGCCCACGCAGGCCAGGCAGACGTCAGGCAGGCGGCCGAGCTCCTCCAGCATCTGGGCGCGGGCCTCCCGACCGATGACAGACTGGAAACGGCGCACCATATAGGGATAGGGATGCGGCCCCACAGCCGATCCCAGCACGTAAAACATGTCCGGATCGCTGATCCACAGGGCCAGGGCTTCATCCACGGCTTCCTTGAGCGTGCGCTGGCCCGATGTGGCGGGCAGCACGCGCGCGCCCAGCATCTCCATGCGGATCACGTTCAAATGCTGGCGCTCAATGTCCACCTCGCCCATGCAGATTGTGCACTCCAGGCCCATGAGCGCCGCGCTCGCGGCCGTGGCCACGCCGTGCTGACCCGCCCCGGTTTCGGCAATGACGCGCTTTTTGCCCATGCGCCTGGCCAGCAGGCACTGGCCCAGGGTATTGTTGATCTTGTGCGCGCCCAGGTGGTTCAAATCTTCGCGCTTGAGCCAGATCTGCGCGCCGCCCAGACGTTTGCTCAGGTTGGCGCAGTGAAAAACCGGGCTGGGCCTGCCGGTATAATGAACAAAAAGAGATTCCAACTCCCGCTGAAAGGACGTGTCCTCAAGGGCCGCATCAAGGGCCCGGCTCAGCTCATCCAGGCGCGCCTTGATGGCTTCCGGCACGTACTGGCCGCCATATGCGCCGAAAAACCCCCGGCTGTCGGGGATGCCGTAACGGGCGGATTGGCTCATGCTCTTCTCCTTCACTGGAATTGAAAAATCGCAAAAACGGCTCTTATTCTGTCTTTTTTGCCCCGCCCCTGTCAAGGCGACGGCGGCTGCTCTCAGGGCACGGCATTTCAAAGTCAATCTGTCCCGGATGCGTCCTTGAGGACTGAACGGTCGCGCCTCCGAAGGATTCGCCTTTGAGATATTTTCTTCAAAAATTCATTTTACTTTTACATGGTTGAGAAAGAAATTTCACTCTAAAGGTGAAACTCTCGAGCCTCCCCACGCCTTGCCGCCGGGGGTGATTTTCCATATATTGCCTCAGCCCGCGGCAGGCTCCGCAATGCCGCGTCCGCAACCGGGAGTGCTTTTGATGATCGACGAGAAATTCACCGGCAACGGCAAGGTGCTGCTGCTCGCGGGCGGCGGTAAAATCTACACGGATCTGGCGGCGCGCTTTGTGCGCAGCGAGCGCGCGCTGGAAGACATTGCCGCTTCGCCCTACTCCCGCCGGATTGTTGAAAACATTCTGGCTTCCGGGCATCGCGCGGCTCTGGAGTTCGACTTTTTTCTCTTCGGCATTGAGGGCTACTCGCGCGTCACGGAGACCCAACTGGTGCGCAAGCGACTGGCCTCCTATCTGATCAAATCCGGTCGGGCGGAGCTGAACGGCAAGCGGCGCTTCTCCGTGGTGTATCCGCGCGAGGCCGCGGAATTCCAAGCCCCTGTGACCCTGCCCGACGGGCGCGAGGCCCGGCTGAGCGGCCGGGATCTGGCCGAGCTGACCCGCCAGTGGTATGATGCCGGTCTCAGCGCCGGGCTGCCCGAGGAAGACCTGCGCTATCTGAAGCCCCAGGCCACGGAGTTCAAGGCGATCATCGGCATGAACGCCCACGCCCTGCTGGACTGGTTCGCCATCCGCTGTTGCCGCAACGCCCAGCATGAAATCCGCGATCTGGCCTGGAAAATGCTGCGCCTCTGCCGCCGGGCCGCGCCGGATCTTTTTGCGGGCGCGGGCCCCAATTGCGTGCAACTGGGCTATTGCCCGGAAAACGCCTTGCAGAATGCGCGCTGCAAGGGCCGGATCATGACCAAGGACGAAGCCCTGGCCCTGCTGCGCGAGCACGGGCGGCACAGCCCGCGCCGCGAGGAATTTGAGAAAGAGTGAGCCGCTTGGGGCTCAGGGCCTGGCCGCGCACGGGCCTTCAGGCCTGTGCTGGCCCTCCCGCGCCCAGGCTGCCGCGTCGTCCGCCCCTGCCGGGCGCTCGCCTTTAGAGCAGATTACCTTTGACTTTTTATGAAAGTCAAAGGTGGCATTCAGGCGAAAACCGCGTTTTTCGGCAGAGCGAAACTTTCAGACGCCATGCGCTGCAAGGTTACTCCGCTCCAAAGGGGCGCTCATAATCGTCCACGTCAAAGCGCTCCTGCCTGAGCCAGCAATGCCGCTCAGCCTCGCTGATCCGGCGCAGCGCCCGGCAGGGATTGCCCACGGCCAGCATATTGTCCTCTATATCTTTGGTCACCACGCTGCCCGAGCCGATCACCACGTTGTTTCCCACATGCACGCCGGGGTTGATCACTGTATTGCCCCCGATCCAGACATTGTCGCCGATACTGACGCCCACGCCATACTCATAGCCCGAATTCCGGGGCGTCGGGTGCAGCGGATGCCCGGCCGTGTAAATGGCCACATTGGGCGCGATCATGGCGTAGTTGCCGATCCTGACCCTGGCCACGTCCAGCACGGTGAAATTGTAATTGGCAAAGAAGTTTTCGCCGACTTCAATATTATAGCCGTAATCACAGTAAAACGGGCCTTCAATGCGCAGATGCCTGCCGCATGCCCCGAGAATCTGGCGGATCAGGGCGTCACGTTCCTCTTCCCGCTCCGGCGGCAGGCTGTTATAGCGGAAAATTTTCTGCCGGTTGGCAAGACGCTCTTCCGCGAGGCCGTCCAGCCAGGCTTTGTACGGCAGCCCGGCAAGCATTCTTTCCTTGTGATTCATGGGCGATTTTCTCCTGAGCGCATCAGCCCTGCCGCGGGCACGCTGAAGAGCGGCGGCCATCCGGCCGCCGCTCTTCAGCGTGCCCGTACCACAGCGCGGGCGAAATGTACTTGCGCCGTTACGCGCTCTAGAGCATTTTGCTTTTGAAATTATTCAATTTCAAAAGCGGCGCTGCCATCATTTCCCCGCAAGCGGGACAAGCCCCCGCAAGCGGGACAAGCGCCTGAAAAGCGTGGTTTTCAGGCTCATTCGGCGCGGGCGTCCGCTCTCGCGGCCGCCAGAGCGGTTGCCGTTTTCAACAGCAAACCGCTCTAGATGAAGAATATCCAGGTCAGCAGCGCAAACAACGGGATCAGGATGCCCACGGACCACAGCATGTAACCGAAAAAGCTGGGCATCTTCACGCCCTGGTTTTCCGCTATGGAGCGCACCATGAAGTTGGGCGCGTTGCCGATGTAGGTATTGGCGCCCATGAACACCGCGCCCGCGGAGATGGCTACCAGGGTGGTGGCCATATCGGTCATCAGGTGCGCCGCGTCGCCGCCCGCGGTGTTAAAGAACACCAGGTAGGTGGGCGCGTTGTCCAGGAAGCTGGAAAGCGCGCCGGTGAGCCAGAAGTACATGGCGTTGACCGGCTGGCCGTCCGGCGTGGAAACCATCTGGATCAGGGAGGCCAGCGCGCCCTCCGTGCCGGCGCGTAAAATGGCGATGGCCGGAATCATGCTCAGGAAAATGCCGAAGAAAAGTTTGGCCACTTCCTCAATGGGAGCCCAGGAGAAACCGTTGAGCTCGCGGCAGCGCTTGCTGGTGAACTTCCAGGAAAGACCGGCCAGGCAGAGCAGGACAATGTCCCGCAACAGGTTCTGGCCTTCCACGGGCACGCCGTAGACTTCGATCCAGGCGCCCAGCGGCATCATGCCGGAGGCCAGAACCGCCAGCACCACGCCCAGGAGAAAGAGCAGGTTGATCTTGCCGTCCAGGCCGAGTTTTTCTTCCACGGCCTTGGGATCATGCGGCGCCGCGGGACGGCCTTCCTTGTTGAAAAGCACTGTGTCCAGGAGGAAGAAAATGGCCAGCAGCGTCACGGAAAGAAGCAGGGTTTTGAAGAAAAGATGCGCGGTGGTCCAGAAAAAGCTGACGCCCTTGAGAAAGCCCAGGAAAAGCGGCGGATCGCCCAGCGGCGTCAGCGAGCCGCCGATGTTGGCCACCAGAAAGATGAAAAACACGACGGAATGCACGCGGTATCTGCGATGGGCGTTGGCGCGCAGCAGCGGCCGGATCAGCAGCATGGCCGCGCCTGTGGTGCCCATCCAGCTGGCCAGGATGGTGCCCACGGCCAGAATGCCCGTATTCACCAGCGGCGTGCCTACCAGCGAGCCTTTCAGGCGCACCCCTCCGGCCACCGTGAAAAGCGCGAAGAGCAGGACGATGAAGGGGATGTAATCCAGCAGAATAATGTGCAGAAACTCGTATAATGCCACCGGAAAGCCGAAAACCAGCAAACAGGGCACCAGAAACGCCAGCCCCCAGAACACGGCGATCTTGCCGAAATGGTGTTCCCAGAAGTGCGGCAGCGCCAGGGGCATGATGGCAATGGAAAGCAGCATGCAGGCAAAAGGAATCACCCAGACGGCTGAAAGCTGCGAGCCGGGGATGGTGGGGTGGCCCTCGGCGGCCAGAGCCGCGCAAGGCAGGATCAACAGCACAAAGAGGGCGGAAAGCATGGTGCGGAGTTTTGACATGATGCGCTCCTGAAAAAAAGTACGATCGCACTATTCACTGAAAAAAAAGTTTTTTTCGTTTTTTAGGCTAAATCCCATGCGTTTGCAATGCGCTTGCCTGAAAAAGTTTTTTCTGACACATCAGCGGAACAGGCGGCGACGCGCCAACGCCCGACCGCCGTATGCCTGAGGCCGCATGCGCGCCCGGGGGCAGGCGGGAGAGCGTTTTGCTCATGAAATTAGCTAAACGCTCTGGCAGGGCGAAGCCATGCCCGCCGCGAGCGTCAGCCGTTGGCGGCTGTGCCGCCTTACGGATGACGACAGCAGAGATAGGCGCAGGCGAAATTTACTTTCGCCGTGAAGCGCCGGAGCGAGCGTTTTAAAAGCAATATGCTCAAGAACCCGCCCCGGTCGGACGTGAAGATCATTTTGCCCGGAAGTGTCGCTGCTCTGTTTCAACCCCTGCAACCCGAGAAGGACCGGAAAACATGTCCAAAGAGCCCACGCCCCGGCGCAGGGAACGCCTGCTTGAAGTCCTGCGCCGCCGTCAGGACGATCTGACCCTGGTGCTGGCCAATATTCACGATCCGCACAATGTTTCGGCTATTTACCGTTCCTGCGACGCTTTCGGCGTCAGCCGGGTGCATCTTTATTACACGGACACGCCTTTTCCGACGCTGGGGCGCAAAAGCTCGGCTTCGGCCCGCAAGTGGGTGGAAAGCGTCCGCCACAAAAACAGCGCGGAGCTGATGGCCGCTTTGCGCGGCGCGGGCATGCAGGTGCTGGCCACCTCCTGCGCGTCTGCCGCCAGACCGCTGCGCGACTGGGACTTCACCCGCCCCACGGCCGTGATTATGGGCAACGAGCACAGCGGCGTGGAGCCGGAATTGCTCTCCCTGGCCGACGGCGCTTTGTACATCCCCATGCGCGGCATGATTCAAAGCTTCAACGTCTCGGTTGCCGCGGCGATCATTCTGGCCGAAGCCGCGCGCCAGCGCGAGGCCGCGGGCATGTACGCCGCGAGCCGCTTGAGCGAGGCCCAACTGGAATTGAAACTGGAGGAGTGGCTGAAGAAATAGCCCCGCTCACGCCCGGCCGCCGCCACGGCGCGCCGCAGCGCGGCTTGCCACGCTTCCTGCTTCTTGCGCTTTCCAGGCGGCAGGCTGGCGCCCGCCTCATTCCTTATGCGGGAAAACGCGCTTTTCAAAGGCCTTGCCGTTCCACTGAAAGCTCACGTCATTGGCCAGGGGCACATGCGCCATGCCGGAGCTGTTCCAGAACACGGGCTGGGCCTTGAGCCCCCCCAGGCCCAGGCAGATCAGCACCGTGGGGTTGACGTCCCGCGGCAGCTTTTGCCCCTGGCCCAGAAACTCGCTGATATCCGGTTCCGGGGGAGTATCAATGGGCACCATGCGCGCGGAGCTGTCCACCCGCCACAATTCCATGGTGCAGATCGGGCTGCCCAGGGTGCCCACAGCCGCTTCCACCGAGCCGTCGGCGCTGTTGCGGAAAAGCCGCAGGGCCACGGCGCTGTCCCGGAAGGGCAGGGCCGCGAAAACGATCACGTCCTCGGTTTCTCCGGCGATTTCCCAGAATTCCGTATGGCCTTCAGCCAGCAATTGCTGCTTCTCCGATTCGGAAAGACCTTCTGCGGTATTTTCAAAAATACTGACCGGCAGCAGGGTGAAAAGGCCCCTGGCCGTCATGCCGTTGTCTTCGGCTTGCGCCCGCGCGGCAGCAAGCAGTGGGATCAGCATGAACAGAAAAGAGGCGATCCGCAGGCAATGAAGCATAATTACCTTCCTCTCCGGCAACGACCGGTCACAGCGGCAGCCATTAGAGCACAGGAGCGCGGCTGCCAATCCGTAAAAATTTTTATACTGCGTTGGGCAGGCTTTGTCCAGACGCCCTGCTGTTGCGGCCAGGGCTGACGCAGCCTATGCGGCAGCCCCGGGCTTGCCAAGAGCTTCAGGGCTGCTTACATACAGCCCCATGAAAACGGACAACAAGCCCTGCATCCATATTGAAAAGGCCCGTCAGCACAATCTCAAAAACATCAGCCTGGACATCCCCCGCGACGAGCTGGTGGTGATCTGCGGGCCTTCCGGATCGGGAAAATCCACCCTGGCCTTTGACATCGTGTATGCCGAGGGCCAGCGCCGGTATGTGGAATCCCTTTCGGCCTATGCCCGTCAGTTTCTGCCCCAGATGGACAAGCCGGATGTGGAAAAGATCGAGGGCCTTTCCCCGGCCATTTCCCTGGAACAGCAGAGCGTTTCGCGTAACCCGCGATCCACCGTGGGCACGGTCACGGAAATTCACGACTTTTTGCGCGTCTTTTTCGCGCGCCTGGGCCGGATGTACTGCCCCCGGTGCGGCCGCCCCATTGAGGCGCGGGCCGCGGATGAGATCATCGGCGACATCCTGGCTCTGCCGCAGGGGACCAAATTCATGGTCCTGGCGCCGCTGGTGGAATTGCAGAAGGGCACGCATCTGGACAAGTTCAAGAAGCTCAAGGCCGAGGGTTTTGCACGGGTGCGCGTGGACGGCGTTTTTTACACCCTGGACGACGTGCCCGCCCTGGACAAAAACAAAAAGCACAGTATTGAGCTGGTGGTGGATCGCCTGGTGAGCAAGGAGGGCATCCGGGGGCGGCTGGCCGATTCCGTGGAGCTGGCCTTGCGCTACGGCGAGGGCCGCCTGATTCTGCATGAGCCGGGCAAGGCCGGGGCCGGCTCGGAGGCAGGCGGCGACAGCATACATTCCACGACCTCGGTCTGTCCGCATTGTCATATTTCGTTGCCCGCGCCCAGCCCGCAGCTTTTTTCCTTCAACGGCCCGCAAGGGGCCTGCCCGCGCTGCGTGGGTCTGGGCAGCGTGGATTATTTCGAGCCGCGCCTGATTGCGCCCAACCGCGGCCTTTCCCTGAACAGCGGCGCGCTGCTGCCCTGGGCCACGCCCAGGATGTTCAGCCGTTACGCGGCCGCGCTCAAAGCCCTGGGCAAGCGTTTCAAATTCACGCTCTCCACGCCCCTGCGGGACTTCTCGGACGCGGCCCTCGCGGCGCTCTTTTACGGCGAGGACGAGCGCGGCAAGCCCGCTGCCGGCTCCCTGGGTCTGCGCCGCAACTGGATGGGCGGCAATGTGGCTCTGGGCGCGGGCGGGGATTATCAGAGCGAGCATTTCACGCAGGCCCGGCTGGCCCAGAGCGCGCTGAACGTGAGCGACGCGCGCTGGCCCGGCGTCATCCCCCTGCTGGAAAAAGGCATGCAGTACGGCGAGGCCTGGCGGGAAGTGCTGGCCCGCTTCCGGCAGTCCATGGACTGCCCGGATTGCAAGGGCGCGCGCCTCAAGCCCGAAGCCCTGGCCGTGCGCGTGGACGATCTGAATATCGCGCAGTTCTGCGGGCTTTCCGTGGAACGGTGTCTGGAATGGCTCCGGAAGCGCGCCTTTACGGGACGCCACGCCCTGATCGCCGAGCCGCTGCTCAAGGAGCTGACCTTCCGCCTTTCCTTCATGCGCAACGTGGGCTTGGAATATCTTTCCCTGGGCCGCTCCATGAGCACGCTTTCCGGCGGCGAGGCCCAGCGCATCCGTCTGGCCTCGCAACTGGGATCGGGTCTGGTGGGCGTGACCTATGTGCTGGACGAGCCGTCCATTGGCCTGCACCCGCGCGACAACGAGCGTTTGCTGGGCACCCTGCGCTCCCTGCAGACGCGCGGCAACACCGTGCTGGTGGTGGAGCACGACGAGGCGACCATCTGCGCGGCGGACACGGTCATTGAGCTGGGGCCCGGCTCCGGCTCGCAAGGCGGGGAGCTTATGTTCCAGGGCCCGGTGGACGAGCTCCTGAACAGGGCCGACACGCTCACGGCCCGTTATTTGCGCGGGGACGAATCCACTCCCCTGCCCGACGCCCGGCGCGAGGGCCAGGGCGCAATCCTGCTGCGCAACGTGACCACCAACAATCTGCGCGGCATTGACTGCCGTATCCCCCTCGGCGTGCTGACCTGCGTGACCGGCGTGTCCGGCTCGGGCAAAAGCTCGCTGGTGGTGGACACGCTCTACAAACATCTGGCCCTCAACCTGGGCCTGCGCGTGGACCAGCCGGGCAGCATCGGCGGCCTGAGCTACGAACAGGGCGGCGCGCCCATTGAGCGCATCGTGGCCATTGACCAGACGCCCATCGGCCGCACGCCGCGTTCCAATCCGGCCACCTATACCAAAATATTCGATGAAATCCGCAACATTTTTGCCATGACGCCGGACGCGCGCAAACGCGGCTACAAGCCCGGGCGCTTCAGCTTCAACGTGCGCGGCGGCCGCTGCGAGGCCTGCGGCGGCGACGGGCAGATCCGCGTGGAAATGCATTTTCTGCCCGATGTGTATGTGACCTGCGACATCTGCAAGGGCAAACGCTACAATCACGAAACCCTGGAAGTGCGCTACAAAGGCCTGAATATCGCCGAAGTGCTGGATCTCACCGTGCATCAGGCCCGCCAGCTCTTTGAGAACTACCCCTCCCTGGAGCGCCGGCTGGCCGTGCTGGAGGAAGTGGGCCTGGAATACCTGCGCCTGGGCCAGCCCGCCACCACGCTTTCCGGCGGCGAGGCCCAGCGGATCAAGATCTCGCGCGAGCTGGGCAAGCGTTCCCTGCCCGGGACCATGTATATTCTGGACGAACCCACCACCGGTCTGCACATGCACGAGGTGGGCAAACTGATTAAGGTGCTGCATGCCCTGGTGGACAAGGGGGCAAGCGTGGTGGTCATTGAGCACAATACGGACATGATCCTGGCCTCGGATTATGTGCTGGACATGGGGCCCGGCGGCGGCGAAAACGGCGGCCTGATTGTTTCGGCGGGCACGCCCGAGGCGCTGGTGGCCGATCCCCGGTCCGTGACCGGGCGTTTTTTGATGCAGGAGCGCACGGATCGGCTCAAACGGCGCAAAAAACAAGCCGCCTGAGCCTGGCCCGAAGGGCTTGCGGGCGTGGTCGCTGTCGCCCGCAAGGACGTGCAGAGAGCGACAGCAGCTCTATCGGCAGCAGAGCCAGGCGCAGACGCAATTTCCTTGCGCCGTCAAGCGCCGGAGCGAGCGTTTCAAAAGGACTATGATCCAGGGATCAGGGCAACTTGCGTTCCGGGCAGCCGCGTGCGCGGCAGTTTTTCTTGCCGTCGCCGCTGTCCTCGCAGCCGCAGGAACAGTGCCCCTTGCGCAGGCAACGATAAAAGCGACGGCCCATGAAAACGAGCGCCCCTGCTATGCAGAGAAGCACGAGAATCAGCTGTATGTCCATGTTTGCTTTCTCCTTTGCGGATTTTTTGATCCCGTTGCGCTTTCATAGTGCGCTTTATGAAAATGAAAGTCAACTTCATAATAGGCATACACAAAAAAGAGGCGCCGGCCAGACCTGCGACACGCGCAGAGCGTCCAGACCGCGTTGCGGTAGCCGTTAGCAAGCTTTGCTTGCTTGCGCCAGCCGTTGGCGAGTCTGCGAGCCTTACGGATGGCGACAGCGGTTTCGTTGAATGTTTTTTTGTGGTAACTAGAGCATTTTTTGATTGAAAATATTCATTTTCAATCACTTCGCCGCCATCATTTCGCGTCCAGGCTTCAGCCGTTGCGACGAAGGAAGCTACGGATGAAGACAGCAACTGGTTACTGCGACAGCCAGCCAACGCAACCGCTGTCGCCAGAGCGTTTGGCTCATTTCATGAGCAAAACGCTCCAGAGCATTTTGCTCTTGAAAATATCCACAGCTTTTACACCGGCCCGCAGCATGTGAGGCGGTTATCGGTTCGCACGCTTTTTTGCTTGCCTCAAAAAGCGTATTTCTGTCCGTTGTCTGATATTCTTGTATTTTTGTCTTTATCTTACTCCACTACTTCAGTCATGACGCGCCATTTTTATCTCTTTCCGATTTTTCTCTGAAGCTCCAGGAGCTTTTTTTGTATGTAATTCCCAATCTGAGCAAGGTGCGCTGAATGGCAGAAATATTACATGTTTTGTTAAATTTTGCTTTTATCTTCTCAAGAGTGATTGAAGGTTGGTCCCTTATAAGCAAAATGAGTTCATTTTCTTCTTCTTTGGTAAAAATTCGAGGACGACAACCGCGTTTTTTCGGAACTTGTTCTTCATTATTGGCATCTGCTCTTAACCAGTTTTGTATTGTTTTGTAATGAACGCAATAGGCATCAGCTAACTGTTGCTGTGTAAATTTGCCAGTTTTGTATGCCTCAACAGCCTTGATCCGGAGTTCTTTGCTTGCGATTGCCATACATACAGTTTAAAATATTTTTTACATATTTTCAATAGCAAAACGCGCTAGCGTCCCCAAATGCTCAGCAGGGGCCGGGCCCCCAGCAATTCGTCCAGGGGCATCTCGACCTTTTGCGCGCCCGCGGCCCAGGGAGCCACCTGATACGGCTGAAAGTTGATCAAAAGACCTGCGGGCGTAAGCGTCAAACTGGAAAAATTCTCCACCGTGGGCGCGGCTCCGTCCCTGAGCATCTGTTCCTGGCGGCCGCCGCCGAGACGGCGGGACAATTCCCGGTATGACCAGTCGGACATCAACTGCAAGGCCGTCTCCGGGGCCTCGAACAAGTCTACCAGACCCAGGCGCTGGCCCGTGATCAGGCTGTAGTTCAGGGTAATGATATCCTGGTTGCCGTGAGCGCCGCCGGTATAGGTCCAGATTTCAAATGTAAGGCTTATGGCCGCGTCGGAGGGGCGGGAAACATCGCAGGAGCCCCAGAGCTCGTAGGAGGGGCCTTGTTCCGCTTCATCTTCCCTGCCGGACAGGCCGAAACCTTCGGTGTCCAGATGTTTCTCAAAGGCGTCGGCAATGCTTGTGGCCCAGTGGCGGATGTCCGCGTCAATGTCACTGCGGCCGAGGGAGGGATAGCTGATATTGATCAGAGGTTTGCCCGGGCCTCCGGGGCGGATGATCTGATGATCCAGAATGCCCGGTCGCGTGGAACCGGAAATTTCGGCCGCCGCCGCATCACTGCCGCGCAGTTCGCCTGCCGCAGTGTCCTCTGCTGACAGGCTGCCCGCAGGCAGTGCCGGGGAAGAGACGGCCAGATCCGGAAGTGCTGCGCCGGCCACGGCGGTTGCGGTGAAAAGACAGCAAAATATTCCCATCAAAAACGCACAAAAAACACGGGGCATGAACCCACCTCAACGCGCCATTGGGCGCTTCTCGTAAAGCCCGAAGATTCACCAGAGCATTTTTTGATTGAAAATGAATATGTTCAATCAAAAAACACTCTAACGCGCAAGGCAAGAGCGCAAATACGTCGCGCCTGTGCCTGCGCGGCCCTGGCTCAAGCCTCAAGCCGCTTTGCCGCTGCATGTCGAAGCGGTTGAATCCTGCGCGGCAAGCGACCGTGCGCTACGGTTGCGCTATTCCTTCCAGATCTGGGGGTTGGGGCCTGCGGCTTGCAGTTCCGTCAGGGGCATATCCAGATGTTGCGGCCCGGCGGCCCAGGGAGCTACCTGATAGGGCTGGAATTCAATGCGCACGCCTTGCGGCATGAGGCTCAAGTTGGCGAAATTCTTACGATCCGGCGACACTCCGTCGCGTATCATCTCTGCATCGGCATATTCGCCCAGGCTGCGTTGCAGTTCCTGCTGGGACCAGACGGACATCAATTGCAGGGCTTTTTCAGGATCTGCGAACAGATCCGCAAGGCTCAGGCGGCGGCCCGCAGGCAGACTGTAGTTCAGACAGGTGATTTCCAGATTGCCGTGCGCGCCGCCGGTATAGCTGTAGACGTTGAACGTCACGCTCACCGCTGCAGCGGAGGGGCGCGAGATTTCAAACAGCCCGGTGAGATCCCATGTGCTGTAGGTTTCGGGGCGCTCCTCGCCGGGCGCGTCGCCGCTCTCATGCACTTCGCGCTCATAGGCGTCGGCGGTCGTTGCGGCCCATTGCCGGATCTCGGCGTCAACGCGGGGCTGGCCCAGCTCCGGATACCAGAGGCTGACTTGCGGCTGGCCGGAGCCGCCGCGCGTAATCCGCCGGTTGACCACGCCCGGATAAACGGCTTGAACGGGCGCGTCATTTTCCGTGTCGGCAGGCGCGACGGCGCTTTCCGCTGGCTCCGCAGCCGGTTCCGCGGCGGTGGCCTGCGCGCAGAGCAGCAGGAGCGCCAGCGCACAGGCTGCGGGCAGAGTCAGAAACAGGGTATATTCACGCGGCATGTTTTTTCTCCTTGCGGCACTGAAGCAGAATTTTCCAGGCGGTTTTTCTTGAACGCAGGGCACCTTGGAGATTGTACAATTGAGATTATACAATCTCCAAGTGTTAAAGAAGCCTGCCCCGGCATCCGGCCCTGCCGGCCTTGCCCGTCAAGCCCGAACACTCTCACGGGCAAGGCAGGAGCGCAACTGTATTGCGCGTATGCCTTTCTTGCCGGCGTCATCCGCAAGGCGGTTATGTCGCCCACGGCTGAGGCTGGAGTGCGCTTCTTCCACAAGCGGCTTGTTTCCCTGAAAGGAAAAGCGCCTCAAGATGAAGACACAGTCCTAGAGCAATTTCACTTTGAAATTGCTCTGGCGACCGCGGGAGCGGACGCCCGCGCCGAATGAGCGTCCAGACCGCGTTGCGCCAGCCGTTGGCGAGTCTGCGAGCCTTACGGATGGCGACAGCGGTTTCGTTGAATGTTTTTTGTGCTAACTAATTGCTGTCTCCATCCGTAGCTTCCTTCGTCGCAACGGCTGGAGCCTGGACGCGAAATGATGGCAGCGCCGCTTTTGAAATTGAATAATTTCAAAAGCAAAATGCTCTAGAGCAGATTACCTTTGACTTTTTATGAAAGTCAAAGGTGGCATTCAGGCGAAAAACGCGGTTTTCGCCTGAATGTACGCCGCGTTGCGGCGGCTGCCGCTTTCGCGTCAGAGAGCATTTTCAAAGAGAAAATGCTCTAGACTTTAAAACCCAGGCGCAACAGCCAGACTTTGCGCCAGTTTTTGAGCAAAAGCACCACGGCCAGGGCCAGATAGACCTGAGCGAAAAACAAGTGCAGGCGCAAGGGATCATGGGGCAGGCCCAGCATGGCCTCCAGCTGCACGTCGTAGAAAGGCGAGAAGAGCTGGGCCGCGAAAAGAAGCAACAGCCAGAACGCTTCCCGTATGGAGAGGCGCAGATCCAGCAAGAGGGCCACGGCAAAGATCGACTGCCCGGCTGTCAATAATATTTCCTGAAACTGATGCGTGTCAAGGTTTATGGAAGGAGAAAGGCCGCCGGAGGAAACGGCATAGACGCCAGGTATCATGCCCACCAGCAATGTCCACTGGTTAAGTTTGGACGAGAGCAGACTGCCCAGCGCCAGCCCGGCGTTGCCACGCAGAGCGAACATCACGGCCACCACGAATTCAGGAGCTTCAGAGGCGATGGGCGCAAGCCACTGCACGAGCAAAAACTCGTTGACGCCCAACAGCTTGCCGCTGGCCACCAGGCTTTCGCTGAACGGCTCGGCATTGAAGAGGATCACCACGGCCGCAAAAAGAAAAATGCCGATCACAGTCCGCAGGCGAGTGCGCCTGGGCAGCCTGGCCAGCACCGCGGCCGGACCTTCGGGGGCTTCCTCTTCCACCGGACGGCGGGCGATGATCCAGATGTACCAGGCGTAGATGGCCAGAAAGATCAGGCCATCCACCCAGGTAAGCGAGCCCTTAAGCGGAATCAGCAGGGCATAGATTGTGGCCATGCCCAGAAAAAGCACATCCGTGCGTTTATCGTCGTGCAACTGCACGGCCGCGTGGTAGCGCCCGGCGAAAATCAGCACAATGGCCGTCCAGCCCACGCCGATCAGCAGCCGGTTGGCGCCGGTCATATTGGCAATGGCGTAGTGGGAATAGGCGCTTTCCGGGTGCTGGCCCGCCATCCAGGTAAAATACATGTCCACGGCGTATTCCGGCAACACGGCAATAAAGGCCACCACGGCCACGGCCACGGCCTGCGGGATGTCGAGCTGGGCCACTTCGCAAGCCCAGGTCAGCAGGAAGGAAGCCCCCAGAATGGCCAGGCCCGAGAGCAGAGCCACCAGCAGCGGCGACATGTCCGGGTGCATGAAATGCAGGCCCAGCCCCGGCAGGGTGATCAGCGCGGCCAGGAGATATGGGCGCAGGGCGCGGAGGTTCATAACGTCTCCTTGAAATAAGATGCGGTTTTCGCGCTGGATGCGCGTTCTGTTGAGCCCTTTGCAGAGTCGCATTTTCCCCTTGGGCGAAAAATGATCCGAAAGGCAGGGCTTTTCCCGGGCTCCACGCCCCGGCGCACGGCCCCTCCCCTTCAGCCGTTTGCGCGCGCAGCGGGCATGACTGGCCGCAATGCGGCCCGTTGTCTGCCGGAGAGAGCATTCCCATCCGGGGACATGATCGAAAAAAAGACCTTGGCACAGAATGCCAAGGTCTCACTGATCGGCAGGGCCGACGGCGGCACCAGACCCTCAAGGTCAAGCTGTTGATGCCGCCCGGGTTTCGGGAACCCAGTTACTCCCCTTGTGAAGGACACGTTAGCCGCAGGCCGCCGAAGTGTCAAGGCGAACACGCGGCCGTGCTCCAAGGGATGCGCGCGTCACCGTGAGAATGCGCAGGGAGCGACACGGATTGCCCGCAAGGAAAGGGTCGGCGCAGAGCGCGGAAGCCGCATGGCGGGCTTGCCAGCGGGCCTGCCTGCGGCTAATATAATCAGAGAAACCAGGCCGGATCGCGGGTGCAACGGGTACGCCGTGAGCTTGTGGAAGAAAAGGGCATGTCTTTGCCGGCGTGACGCGAGGCCGGGGAGCCCGGCACGGATGAAGCCGTGCTGTTTTTTGCCGCGGGCTTGCCGTTTTTTTTGCGGCCGCCCGGTTCCGGGCGCTGAAAGCGCAGCCGGGTTCCGCGTCCGTCGCGGTAAAAAGCCGGACGCGGCGGGAGCGTCCCCGAGAAAGGCCGCCCCGGGCCGGAGCCGGATACTACGGCGACATGAGGAGACATATTGTGAAAATCGTTTGCCCCCAGTGCGGTTTCAGCCGGGAACTGTCCCCTGATCGCCTGCCTTCGCGCGCGGTCATTGTCACCTGCCCTCACTGCGGCTGTCGTTTTCGTTTCTCGTCCGACAAGGGCCTGCTGGAGACGCTTTCGCCCGTCGCGTCAAAACCTGAAGCAGAAGTTCCGGGCGCGGGCCGCGCGGCCCCGGCAATGCAGGGCGCAACGGAACATGATGATCCCCTGCCGCCCGGCGCCATTGTGCCGGGGCGCGATATGAATGCCGCGGCCGCGCCGTTGCGCCCGGAGGGGATTGCGGCGGACGCCGGGCAGCCTGAACGCGACGATCAGACCGGGGACAACCTCCGGGGCCGCAACGCAGCCGCGGCTGACGAGGCGGAAGAGGACATCCGCCTTGAGGCCAGCCGCGCCTACGCCCGCGAGGCCGCCCGGCTGCGCGGCGGGGCAGGCCCTGAGCCGCGGGACGCGGCGGAAGACATCCCCTGGGATGCGGCGCCGGAAAAGGACGGCTGGCTTGCCTCCTTTTACCAGACGATCATGCGGGTTATGTTCGACGCGCCGCGCTTTTTCAGCAGGCTCAATCCCGGCGCGCACGTGCTGCGGTCTCTGGCTTTTTATCTGATCGTGGCTGTGATTCAGATTGTGGGCGTGCGGATCTGGGGCGGCATGTTGCAGACGCTCATGGCTCCCAGCGCGGCCACGGACCCGCAACTGGGCAAAATACTCGCCATGCTGGCCCCGCAGACCAATCTGGCCATAACCCTGCTGTACAGCACTGCTGAACTCACCTTGCGCATCTATATTTTCAGCGCCATCATCCATCTGAGCTATCGCCTGATCGCGCCGCAGCGAAGCAGTTTTGCCCTGATCTTTCAGGTGCTGGCCTATGCTTCGGCCCCCGGCCTGCTCTATGTCGTTCCCCTGCTCGGCCCGGTGGCGGGCATGATCTGGAATGTGGCCTGCGTGGTGGTGGGCTTGCGCGCCGCTCTGCATCTCAACTGGCCGCAAACACTGATGGGCCTTGCGCCTCTTGCCTTGCTGCTCTTGCTGATCGGGCCGGTGTTCCTGCAGTTGATGGCCGCGGCACAGATCTGAGGGCAGAGGGCATGGCCCGTCTCTGGCAGCGGCTTCGCTCTCTCTGGCACGAATTTCGCAAGCGTCGGGAATATGGCGCGGTGATCCGGCCCGAGCAGATCCGCGCTCAGGCCGAGGAACTGGGGCATCTGGCGGAACTGGCTCGCCGAAGCGTGCCCCTGGCCGCGTCTGAACTCCGCCATTTGTCGCGTCTGGCCGAAGAGATGCGCCATCTTGCGGAGATGACCCGCACTGCCTCGTTTTGCCGGGTGCCCGCGGACAGACGTTTTGCCCTGCATGTGAGCCTGCGCGACGCGCAGGAAAAATTGCTCGCCTCTGTTCAGAAGGCGCGCCTAGCTTCGGAGAAGCCGCAATGAACCTTCGTGCCGCGTTGCGCGGATTCTGTCTGCCGCTGAGCCTGTTCCTGAGCCTGGCCGCAGGCTGCGCCACCACCCCGGACGACAGCCGCACATCCCTTTCCCTGGCCGGGGATTTCAGCACGCCCATCCAGATTCAGATCGACAATTTTGTGCGCCGCCAGCCCCCGGCCATTTATGTGGCCCCGCGCCAACGCGCGGATCACCGCCCGCGCGCCCTTTTTGTGCCGCTGCGCACCAGGCAGCAGATCACCAACGCCGTGACCTTTGGCGAGATGCTCTCGCGCCAGATCTGGCACATCTGGCTTTCTCTCAATGCCTTTGAAGCCCTGGAGTACGCGGCGGACGCGGGGCCCTTCGAGCCGCAGCGCGCCCTGGCCCTGGCGCGGCGGCAGGGCGCGGAGCTTCTGGTGGGCGGCTATATCAATCATTACATGGATGGCGGCAGCGGCGGGGAGAGTTCCCTTTCTCTGGCCATTGAAATTTACGATGTGAAATCCGGCGTGCTGTTGTGGTCCATGGCCCAGGGCGGCCTGATGGAAGCGCGCCAGGTTCACGATTTTTACCTTTTCTCGATCAAGGAGCGCAACCCGGCAGATCCTTCCGGCCTTATTGCGCGCACTCTGGCCTGGGATATGGGCCGCGAAGTGCTCTTCTGGGTCAATCCCGCAGCCCGCAGAAGCAACAGTTCCGACCTGAGTTCGGTGCTGGGCGCGAAGGCATTTTAGAGCGTTTTGCTCATGAAATGAGCTAAACCGCTCTGGCCGTGCTTTCGCCGTCCATGCCGTTGACCACCGCGCCGATCATCACGCCCAGATAGCTCATGGCCAGGGCCAGCCACCAGATGCGGTAAAAATCATGGCCAAAGACGCCGTTGACCAGCCAGGCCGCAAAGCCGATCCAGAACCAGGCAGTCAGCCGCCAATGCAGGCTGGCGGACCTGCCTTCGCATTCCGCCGCGAGGCGCGGGCGGATGCGTTTGTAGCCCCACCAGAGAAAGCCGAGCAGAAAGATCATGCCCAGGCTGAAGCCCACCATGCCGTGGGCATAGAGCATGTCCAGATAGAGATTGTGCGGATGGCTGATGGTGATCACGTCCTTTTCCGGGCTGAGGCCCAGGGCGCGGAACGCCGCATTGTACTGCCCGGCTCCCGCGCCGAACCAGGGATGCTCCAGAAAGACCCGCCAGCCCAGCTTCCACAGACTCCAGCGACCGTCCTGCATAAAGGCTTCGGGGCGCATCCGTCCCAGCAAGGCGGCCACGCCCAAGGCCAGCAAGGGCCAGAGCACGATGCGCCATTGCCAGCCTCTGCGGCGCAGCACGGCCCAGAACCCGACCGAGGCGGCCACGGCCAGAGCCCCGCTGCGGCTGGCCGCGCCCAGCAGCAGAAAAAAGGCGGGCCACAGCGCGGTCAGCCACAAAAAGCCGGAACTCACGGCCCCAAGGCGCTGCCGCAGAAGAAACCACAGACTGAACGCCGGGACCAGCGCCAGGGCAATGTAATTGCCCACGGTGTAGTCGCCCAGGCTGCCGGTCAGCCGCCCGGCATTGGGCGCATAGCCCATGATGAAGTCGCGGCCCGTGCCCGCCTGCCAGATCCCGTCCAGCCCCTGCCAGAAGCAGGCCGCCACGCACGCCCAGACCAGACGCCGCAGATCCTTTTCCTCCCGCGCGCATTCCATGGCGATGAAAGGCAGAATGAAGCCCTTGTTGATGCCTGTGCCGGCGTGCAGGAAGGAAGCCCAGACGTTGCCGGAAAAGATCACGCCGATCAGGATCATCAGAAAGAGGCAATAAAACAGCGACCGCGCGTTGAGCCTGCGCAGCACGCTGTTGTGCCACTCATGGCGATAATAGAGCAGCAAAAAGATGCCACTGAGAACAGGCAGCACTTCGCGCATGCCGTAGCCGATGGGAAAAGACGCCAGGGAGAGCCAGAAAGACCAGAACAGACAAAAGAACCACAACTGGCCCGGGGGGCCCTGTCGCAATGCCGCGACAGACTGCTGTAGCGGCATGATCCATGGCGTTGCAGCGGCAAAAGTTTTCTTCACGCTTCCCCCCTGCCTGGCGCGGTCTGATTTGATTCCGGCTGTCCGCGGCATCCTAGCCGCAGTAGCGATGAAATTCAAGCCAAAGCAAAATCCTTGCCAGGGCTGACGCATCTTCTCCGGCAGCCCTGGCGGCGATGTGACAGCATCGCCGAAGCCGCAGGCCTCGCGGGAGCGCAGTGCGGCTCTTCCCAGCGATTCCAGAGCATTTCATGAGCAAAACGCTCTACTGCCATAGCAAATTATTGCATGTACTCTTCAGATGCGTCTGCCCTGAAATCCTTGCTTTGCCCTCTCCACTGGCCTATGTATACTAAAGCAATGCGATAGCGGAAATATCCATTGCGCGGGACGCCTGGCAAGCGGCGCTTCACGGCCACGCCGATCCTGTATCTGCCGACCTGAAGAGCTGATGAAGATGCACGGCAATGCTGCGGCTGCCTGCAACGCCGTGGCGGAACCGCGTTTCGCTGTCCATGCGGCAGGGGCTTGGAATGCGAAACTTGTTGGATTCCTCTGCGATATGCTGTAGCGTCCTTGCTGGCGACGAAAGGTCGCGGCGCGGCTCTTTGCATTTCCTGCCATGCCGCGTGTTCTTTCGCGCACGGTCGAATATGGCATTCATATACTTTCTATTGAGGTGACAATGGCACGATTTACCGGTTTTGATGAGGTTTACAGCGCGCTGTATGTTGATTTCGACAATATTTATACCCGTTTTCTGGAAGCAGACCCGGACGCGGCCCGCACTTTCGGCATCGCGCCCTATCGCTGGGTACGCTGGATTGAAAACCACGCCCTGCGCATCCTTTACGGCGAGGGCGTGCGCCGGCGCATTTTGAAGCGCATGTGCTATCTGAATCCCCAACGCTACCAGGAATTCCGCAACCCTTTCATCCGCAGCGCCTTTCAGGTGGTGGACTGCCCGCCGCTGACCTCGCGCGGC
Source organism: Desulfovibrio sp. ZJ200 (assembly GCF_011039095.1). NCBI lineage: Bacteria > Pseudomonadati > Thermodesulfobacteriota > Desulfovibrionia > Desulfovibrionales > Desulfovibrionaceae > Desulfovibrio > Desulfovibrio sp. ZJ200. The sequence continues at coordinate 22,168 of NZ_JAAKEH010000035.1, forward strand.
AAGACCAGCACGGACATTCATCTGGTCATGGACTGCATGGACGATCTTTCCCATACCACGCATTTTGACGAGTTCATCATTCTCTCCGGCGACGCGGACTTTACGCCGCTTCTGATCCGGTTGCAGGAGCATGCGCGCCGCACCCTGGTGCTTTCCGTGGGCTACTCCTCGCCCGCCTACACGGCCGCGGCTTCCTGGCGCATCCGTGAAGACTGGTTTTTGCAACAGTCGCTCAAGGACGATCGCGGCGAGGAGTTTGAAAGCGAACCCGCGCCGCAGCCCGCCCCGGCCGCAAAACCCGGGCAGGAGGACGATGACCCCGCTCCCGGCAACCGCTGGTGACGCTCAGGGCTGCCGCATCTTCTGCGGCAGCCCTGTGGTGACGCTTGACTGCCGCTGCGGCCCCGGATAAAGATTGAAATGCTGCGGCGGTCGCGCAACACGCTTTGGTGCATCCCGGGCGCGCCGTTGCAGCGCAACCAGCCGGAGACGGCAGACGGTTCTGCCTGAAAACCGGCCCGGTAAAAACACAGGCCGCCCGGCACATGCGCGGGATGCTTGTCCGCCCTGTCTTCCAATCTGTTCCTTGTAAGGAGGCCCTATGTTTCGCGGAGTTGCCCTTGCCCTGCTCATGCTGACCCTTTTTTGCGGTCAGGCCCTGGCTGCGGAAAAATACATCGTTGCCAGCGACTGCACCTGGCCGCCCATGGAAATGCTCAACGCCCAGAAACAGCCCGAAGGCTATTCCACGGATTACATCCGCGCGGTGGCCAAAGCCGCGGGCTTTGAAGTGGATGTGCGCAACGTGGCCTGGGACGGCATTTTCGCCGGCGTGGCCACAGGCAATTACGACATTGTGGCCTCCTCCACCACCATCACCCCCGAACGTCTGAAGACCTTCGATTTTTCCGATCCGTATTATGAAGTGGTGCAGGCCGTGGTGCTGCCCGCGGACAAGAAAATCACCAGCCTGAAAGACCTCAAAGGCAAGAAGGTGGGCGGCCAGATCGGCACCACGGGCATTTTCGTCCTGCGCAAGGCTGACGTGGGCGCGCAAATCCGCGAGTACGACGACGTGGGCCTGGCCATTCAGGATATGGTGGGCGGTCGCATTGACGCGGTGATCTGCGACGATCCCGTGGCCATGTTTTATGTGAACAAAAAGGCCGACTACGCCGGCAAGCTGAATCTTTCCTTCAAGACCGGCGACACGGAATATTACGGCTTTACCGTGCGCAAGGGCCGCAAGGACCTGGTTGACAAACTGAACAAGGGCATCAGGCAGGTCAAAGAATCCGGCGAGGAAGCCCGGCTCATCGAAAAATGGATGGGCAAGAACAACTAGAGCGGTTTGATAATGAAATTATCCAAACCGCTCTGGCGACAGCGGTTTCGTTGCATGTTTTTTGTGGTAACTCATTGCTGTCTCCATCCGTAGCTTCCTTCGTCGCAACGGCTGAAGCAATGAGCCTGAAAACCACGTTTTTCAGGCGCTTGTCCCGCTTGCGGGGACTTGCCCCGCTTGCGGGGAAATGATGGCAGCGCCGCTTTTGAAATTGAATAATTTCAAAAGCAAAATGCTCTAAGACATTTTTTTCGGCCCCGCCGCCGCGCCGAGGCAGCATTTCGGCGCGGCGGCCCTTGCAACAGCAACAGCCCGCGCACGGCCCGCCCCCCGGGCCCCGGTTTGCGCGCGCGGCATTTCCCCATTGAGGCTGCGGCGCATGCCTGAAACAAAAGATCCCCACAGCAAGGGCAACATCATCATGGTCACCGAGGGGGCTTCCATCCCGGACCCTCGCGAATGGCGCTTGATCAATGCCTGGTCCATCGCCCTGTTCGGGGCGGTGGTTTCGCTCTTTCTGCTCTGCCTGCTCTGGCCCGAGCCGTATTTGCGCATCCTGCTCTATCTGCCGGACGGCGTGCTGATCACCTTCAAGATCACTGTCCTCTCCATCTGCTGCGCCGTGCCTCTGGGCCTGCTCACCGGCCTGGGGCGCCTCTCGCGCAACCGCCTGATCAATCTTGTGGCCTCCACCTATGTGGAGGTCATTCGCGGCATCCCTCTGCTTGTACAGCTTTTTTACATTTACTACGCGCTTTCGCGTTTTGTGCAGGTCAGCGGCATCACTTCGGCGGTCATTGCCATCAGTTTCTGTTACGGCGCGTACATGGGCGAAGTGTTCCGGGCGGGCATCATGGCCATTTCCAAGGGCCAGAGCGAAGCCGCGCGCTCTTTGGGCTTCAATCGCCTGCAAACCATGATTCACGTGGTCTTGCCCCAGGCCATGCGCACCATTCTGCCGCCCGTGGGCAACGAGTGCATCGCCATGCTCAAGGACACTTCCCTGGTCTCAATCATGGCCGTGCCGGACATCATGCAGCGCGCCCGGAGTTTTGTGGGCACAACCTATCTGTATTTTGAAACATACACGGTCGTTGCCCTGATTTATCTGGTCATCACCCTCCTGCTTTCCAAAGCGGTGAGCATCATGGAATCCAGGTTGAATTATTATGACGGAAAGTAGCGATTCCACTCCCATCATCACCATCGGCCACGTCTGGAAATATTTCGGCTCCCTGCCCGCCCTGCAGGACGTGAGCCTCAATGTTTCCTGCGGCGAGCGCGTGGTGATCATCGGCCCCTCCGGCTCCGGCAAGTCCACCCTGCTGCGCTCCATCAACCGCCTGGAAGAGATCGACAAGGGCACAATCACCGTGCAGGGCCTGGACGTCATGAGCCCGGAGAACAACATCAACCATATCCGGCGCAATCTGGGCATGGTCTTCCAGCAGTTCAACCTTTTTCCGCACAAGACCGTGCTCCAGAATCTGACGCTTGCGCCCGTCAAACTGCTGGGGCTTTCCCGCGAGGAAGCCGAGGCCCGCGCCCTGGCCCTGCTCAAAAAAGTGGGCATCAGCGAAAAGGCCAATGTCTACCCGGCCATGCTTTCCGGCGGCCAGCAACAACGGGTGGCCATTGCCAGAGCTCTGGCCATGCAGCCGGCGATCATGCTTTTCGACGAGCCCACCTCGGCCCTTGATCCGGAAATGGTCGGCGAGGTGCTGGACGTGATGGTCACCCTGGCCGAGGAAGGCATGACCATGATCTGCGTCACGCATGAAATGGGCTTTGCCCGTACCGTGGCGGATCGCCTCATTTTTATGGATCAGGGGCAGATTGTGGAGTCGGGGCAGCCTGAAGCCCTTTTTACCTCGCCGCGTCACCCCAGGCTCAGGCAATTTCTCAATCAGATTCTTTAGAGCGTTTTGCTCATGAAATGAGCTCAACGCTCTGGCGACAGCGTTAGCTGGCGCCCGCGCCGGCGGTAGCCGTTAGCAAGCTTTGCTTGCTTGCGCCAGCCGTTGGCGAGTCTGCGAGCCTTACGGATAGCGACAGCGGTTGCGTTGGCTGGCTGCCGCAGTAACCAGTTGCTGTCTTCATCCGTAGCTTCCTTCGTCGCAACGGCTGAAGCCTGGACGCGAAATGATGGCAGCGAAGTGATTGGAAATGGATATTTTCAATTAAAAAATACTCTCGAGGACGCCGTGCAAATAGCCGTGGCCGTGAGCGGCGGCGTGGACAGCCTCTGTGCCCTGGCGCTTTTGCGCGCCGCCGGGCATGACGTCCTGGCCCTGCACGGGCTTTTTCTGCCCGGGCGCAGCGCGCCCGCCGGGCAGCGCGATCCGCTTCCGGGTCTGGAAGCAGCCTGCGCAATCCTGAATATTCCCCTGCATATCATTGATCTGCGCGCCACATTCCACAGCCAGGTCATAGCGCCCTTTGCCCGGGCCTATGCGGCCGGGCGCACGCCCAACCCCTGCGCGCTCTGCAACCGGGCCGTGAAGTTCGGCGCTCTGCTGGACGCGGCCATTGCCCTGGGCGCTGAAAAACTGGCCACCGGCCATTATGCCCGGCTTGGACCCGCCCTGCCCGGGTCTCGCGCGCCCGTCAGCCTGGCCGCGGCGCGGGATGCGGCCAAGGATCAGAGTTATTTTCTGAGTCTGGCGCCTGCGGATCGCTTGCAGCACGCGCTTTTTCCCCTGGCCGGACGGACCAAGGCCCAAAGCGCGGCCCTGGTGGCCCAGGCCGGGCTTGAAGTGCCCCTGCCGGGCGAAAGCCAGGACATCTGCTTTGTGCCGGGGCAGAAGCCGGGGCGGAAGCAGGCGAGCGGCGTTCTTTCCGGCTCCGCGCCCGCCAGCGGAGAGTACGCGGACTTTCTTGCCGCCCAATGGCGCGCGCGGGGCATCACGCCGCCGGGTTCAGGCCCCATCCTGCTGGCCGACGGCGCGGGAGGCCTGCGGGAAATCGCCCGTCACCGGGGCCTGTGGCGCTATACCGAGGGCCAGCGCAAAGGCCTGGGCATTGCCCACAGCGAGCCGCTGTACGTGCTGGGCAAGGACAAGCGGCACAATGCCCTGGTGGTGGGGCCGCGCGCCCTGCTGGGCATGACGGCCTGCGTGGCGGAAGAGCTCAATGTGCTGGTGGAGCCGGAGCTCTGGCCCGGGCGCGTGCTGGCGCGGCTGCGCTACCGGCAGCGGCCCGTTCCGGCCTGCGCCCGTCTGCGCGGCGGCCGCCTGCATATTGTTCTGGACAGCCCCTGCTTCCCAAGCGCGCCCGGACAGGTGGCGGCAGTGTACGACGCTGACGGCAGAGTGCTGGCCGGGGGCATTGTGCAAGAAATTGACACAAGCATTTCAGGTTGAAACTGCCTCGCCTCCGCGGAGCGCCGGGGGTGCCGGCAAGCCACGGGCAAAACGTGCGCTTCCCGCCCCCGGCGAAAGCAAGTCGCCAGGCGGATCTGCTCCGGGCAGCGTAACCGGAGAAGGCCCGCGTCATCAAGGAAGGAGCAGGGACGCAGGCCTCAGGAAAGGCCGCCCGCCGGGCGCACCGCGTGCTGCGGGTATTGAGCGAATGAAGAGCTGAAACATGGACGCGCCCTGAACGACACAAGGCCGGAGAAGGACTCCGGCCTTGTGCGGCATGGGCAGGCAAAGCACGAATGGGGGCGCTTACCCGCCCTGCTCCATATCCTCGGTGAGCACCATGTGCCGCGCGGCCGCGGTTTCGTCCATCCGGCGCACGGGCAGGCTGGCGGGAGCCCCGGCCAGGCTTTGGGGATCGCTCTTGCCCTGGGCCACGATTTCTTCCAGGGCCTGGATGTAGGCGTCCAGGGTCTGCTTGCTTTCGGTTTCCGTGGGCTCGGCCATCAGGCATTCCCGCACGATCAGCGGAAAGTAGATGGTGGGCGCGTGAAAGCCGCGATCCAGCAGGGCCTTGGCAATATCCAGGGCGCGCAGGCCTTCGGGCGCGGAGGCCACGAACTCATGGGCGCAGAGCCGGTCGGCAAAGGGGATGTCCAGAGTCTTTTCCAGGCGCTTTTTCAGATAATTGGCGTTGAGCACGGCATATTCCGAAGCGCGCGTGAGCCCCTCGCCGCCCAGGCGCAACATATACGCCAGCGCTTTGATCACCACGCCGAAACTGCCGTAAAACGGGCCCATATACCCGATAGACTGCGGCAGCTTGCAGTCCAGATAAAAGCTCCCGTCCTCGCGCACGGCCACGCGCGGCGAGGGCAGAAAGGGCAGCAGGCGCTCGCTCACGCCCACCGGGCCCGCGCCCGGGCCGCCGCCGCCGTGCGGGGTGCCCAGGGTTTTGTGCACATTGAGGTGGACCACGTCAAAACCCACGTCGCCCACGCGCATCTTGCCCATGATCGCGTTCATGTTCGCGCCGTCATAATACAGGAGCGCGTCGATCCTGCGCAGCTCCTCCACAATGCGGGGCAGATGCACTTCCATGAGGCCCAGGGTGTTGGGGCAGGTCATCATCAGGCCGGCCACGTTCTCGCCGTGCTCGGCAATGGCCGCGATCAGGGCCTCCGGGTCCACCATGCCGTCGCGCGACGCGATGTTCACGGTTTCAAAGCCCGCCAGCGCGGCTGAGGCCGGGTTGGTGCCGTGGGCCGCATCCGGGATCAGCATTTTTTTGCGCGCGCGGCCCCTGGCCTTGTGATAGGCGGCGATCAGCTTGACGCCCGTAAACTCGCCGTTGGCGCCGGCCATGGGCTGAAAGGTGAAGGCCCGCATACCCGTGAGCTCGCAGAGCCAGCGCTCGGCCTCATAGAGGCATTGCAGCGCGCCCTGTGCGCAGGCCGCCCCGCGCGAGAGCTGGGCCAGCATGGGGTGCAGGCGCGCAAAGCCCGGCAGCGCGGCAATGTATTCCGTGAACTTGGGATTGTACTTCATGGTGCAGGAGCCAAGCGGATAGAAATTGGCGTCCACGCTGTAATTGAGCCTGGAAAGACCGGTGAAGTGGCGCACCACGTCCAGCTCCGAGCATTGGGGCAGGCGCGGCGGCTGTTTGCGCAGCAGATTTGCGGGCAGCATCTGCGCGGCTGCGGGCGCGTCGGAATCGATCTCCCAGGCGCGGCGGCCGGGAACGGATTTGGCGAAAATGGTTTTCACAGCAGACCTCCCACTGTTTCGGCCAGAAAGCCGATCTGGCGTCGGCTGTTGAACTCGGTGCAGGCCAGCAGCAGCACGTTTTCCATGCCCGGATAGTAGCGGCCCACGGGATAGCCGGGCACGCAGCCGTGGCTGGTGAGCGTGTCCACCAGCACTTCCGCGGGCATGGGCAGGCGCAGGGCCACCTCATTGCCGAAAGGCGCGTCATTGAGCAGCTCCACGCCCTTCAGGGCCGTGAGCCGTTCCACGGCGTAGCGCGCCAGGGCCATGTTGTTTTCGGCCAGGCGGACCAGGCCGTCCGGGCCCAGCAAGGACATGTGAATCAGGGCGCGCAGGGCGCACAGAGCCTGATTGGAGCAGATGTTGGACGTGGCCTTGGCCCGGCGGATATGCTGCTCGCGGGCCTGAAGGGTCAGCACATAGCCGGTTTTGCCGTCCTGATCCGTGGTGCGGCCCACCACGCGGCCCGGCAACTGCCGGATGTGCTCCCTGCGGCAGGCCATGACGCCCAGGTACGGCCCGCCGAAAGAAAGCGGCTGGCCCAGGCTCTGGCCTTCGGCCACGGCCACGTCCGCCCCCATCTCGCCGGGCGTCTTGAGCACGGCCTGCATGACCGGGTACACGGAAATGATCCCGAAGGTCTTGTGCGCTCTGGCCTTGGCGAAAAGGTCGGTAAAGTCGGCCACGGCCCCGAAGAAATTGGGATTCTGCACGATCACGGCCGCGCACTGCTCGTCCAGCGCGGCCGCCAGGGCTTCCGGACGGCTGACGCCGTTTTCCTGACGCACAGTGCGCAATTCCAGATCCAGGCTGGAGATGTATGTGCCGAGCATGACCCGCCAGATGGGGTTCACGGCCTCGTCCACCACCAGCACGCGCCGCCGGGTGGCGCGCACGGCCATCATGGCCGCTTCAAAAAGGGCCGTGCCGCCGTCGTACACCGAGGCATTGGCGCAATCCATGTCCAGCAGGCGGCTGACGGCGGTCTGGAATTCAAAAATGGCCTGCAGGGTCCCTTGCGAGCACTCGGCCTGATACGGGGTGTAGGCGGTGTAAAACTCGCTGCGCCCGGCCAGCGCGTCCACGGCCCTGGGAATCTGATGCGCGTAATAGCCCGCGCCCAGAAAGGAAATCATCTCCGGCCGGTTTTTGGCGGCCAGATCCTCAAACCAGGCGCAGACCGCGGCTTCTCCCTGGCCTTTGGGCAACTCGAAATGCCTGGGGCGCATCTGCGGCGGGATGTCCGCAAAAAGATCATCCAGGCTGCGCACGCCGACCACGGAGAGCATTTCCTGCAACTCGTGCGGCGTATGAGGAATATAGGGCATGTGCACTCCTTAGAGCATTTTTTGATTGAAAATATCCATTTTCAATCACTTCGCCGCCATCATTTCGCGTCCAGGCTTCAGCCGTTGCGACGAAGGAAGCTACGGATGAAGACAGCAATTAGAGCAGATTGCCTTTGACTTTTTATGAAAGTCAAAGGCAATCTGCTCTAATGCTCCTCTGTGGCGCAAAAGGCTTCGTAGGCCGCGGCGTCCATCAGCCCCTGGGGCTTTTCCGCCAGTTTGACGCGGATCAGCCAGCCCTCGCCGTAGGGATCGCTGTTGCATTTTTCGGGCGCGTCTTCCAGGGCCGTATTGACGGCAACCACCGCGCCGCTCACCGGCGAAAACAGGTCGCTCGCGGCCTTGACCGACTCAATGGAGCCGAATTCCTGCTCAACGGCCAGCTCGTCGCCTGTGGGGGGCAGTTCCACATAGGTGATGTCGCCCAGGGATTCCTGCGCGAACGCCGTGATGCCGATCACGGCTTCCTCGCCTTCCAGGCGCGCCCATTCATGGCTTTTGCTGTACAAAAGATCTGCGGGATTTTTGGACATGACTGTGCTCCCTTGACTGAGGTTCGTATTTTCCACTGTTCGGGCCCGTGCGATCCGGCGGCAGGCAAGCGCGCGCCGGGGGCGCGGCCTGCTGCCCGCGCCGCAAAGAACAGGGCGCATTATTTCACTACAGTTTTTTGCGCGCCGTGCCGTCCTTGTAAAAAGGCAGTTGCGCGCGGCGCGCCGCCAGTTCGCTGCGGGCCGCGCGGATCACGAAATTTTCCTGATCGGCATGGGCCGCGTCCACCCAGGCAAGGGCGACCACACAGCCCAGCGAGGGCGCGAAAGAACCGCTGGTCACCCGGCCCACCTGCGGGCCGCCGGGCAGAATGAGCGCGTCGCCGTGGCGCGCGGCGCGGCGGCCCTGGATCACCAGGGGCACAAGCTGCTCCCGGATTGTCTGCGCGCCCGCCTTGCCCACATAGTCGGCCGTGCTGGTCAGCATCCGGCCCATGCCCGCTTCGGCAGGAGAATGCTTCTCGTCCAGCTCGTGCCCGTACAGCGGCAAGCCGGCCTCCAGGCGCAGCGTGTCGCGCGCGCCCAGGCCCACAGGCTTGACCCGGCAGTCGCCCAGCAGGCCGGTCCAAAAGGCCTCGGCCTTGTGCGAGGGCAGGTAGAGCTCAAAGCCCAGCTCGCCCGTGTAGCCCGTGCGGCTGACCAGCAGGGGCGCGCCGTCAAAACTTGTCTCGCGAAAAGCGAAATACGGCAGATCGTGAAAGTTTTCCTTGAGCACGCCTTCCAGCACGTCCAGGGATTCCGGACCCTGCAAATCGATCTTGGCCGTGGCTTCGGAAAGATCGGTCAGTTTTACGTTGTGCGGCAGGCGCTCGCGCAGGGCGGCAAAATCCCCTGCCGCGCAGGCCGCATTGACCACGATCATGAACGCGTCCGGCCCGAAACGGTAAATGATGCAGTCATCCAGCACGCCGCCAAAAGCGTTGAGCAGAAAGCCGTAGCGGCATCTGCCGGGCGCAAGCGTCTCCAGATTATGGCTCACGGCGCGCGCCAGGGCCTCAGCCGCGCCCGGCCCCTCAATGCGGAACTCGCCCATATGGCAGATGTCGAAAAGCCCGGCATGCTGACGGGTATGTTGGTGTTCGATCAAAATGCCCTCGTACTGGATGGGCATCAGCCAACCGGCGAAAGGAGCCATTTTGGCTCCGTGCGCCTCGTGCCAGGCAGTGAGCGGCGTGCGCAGTTCCGACATGGATTCTCCCTTGCTGCGGTTTTCTGGCGCGGCAAACGCGACCGGAGCCGGTCACAGCAGCCTGTGATCGGCGCGGAGATCATAGCATGGCCCGGGGCAAGGCACAAGAAGGGCGCAACGGGGAAGGATTCACTTTGAGCGTGAAATTTCTTTTGCAACCATATAAAATTACAATGAATTTTTTAAGAAACTCCTCTCAAAGGCGAATCCCTCCCGGGCAGGGGCAGGCAGCCGCAACCAGCCGAAAGCGCAGGCGCCGCTGCCAGGAGAAGGCATGCGGCTCTTACTCCATAAAAAAACGTCGCATAGCCGCAGGATCGCAGCCGCTGAAATACTTTTCCCAGGGCACGCTTTCCAGGGCTTTGGCCAGAATTTCCGGTTCAGGGCTGAGCCCGGAGAGGAGATTTTCCAGTTCCCCGATTTCCGCGGCCGAGAAAAAATCGCCGTATACCCGGCAATCGACGATCCTGCCGTGGCGCACGGATCTGCGCAGTTCCACGCTGCCCCAGGGAAATCTCTCGCGCTTTTTCTCGGTAAACGCCGGCGAGGCTCCGTAATTCCAGCTCCATTGCCGGTATTTGGCGTCGGCCAATGCCTGGGCCGCGGCATAATCCCGCATGTCCAGGCGGCCCGCGCAGTCGGCGCAATGCCGCAAGAGGCAGTTTTTAAGCTTGTCCATGTCTGTTCCCGGCGTCCAGCATTCCGCAATATTGCAGACCCTGGCCTGCACCGAGGCCACGCCCTTGGAGCGGATTTTTTCCGGATCCACGGTCAGCGCCTCGGCCATGCGCGCAACATCCGCGCTCACAAGCAGCGTTCCGTGATGCAGCACCTTGCCCCGGCGCAGCAACTGGCCGCTGCCTGAAATTTTGCGGCCGTCCACTTCCAGATCATTGCGGCCGGAGATTTCGGCCCTGACGCCCAGCTCGGCCAGAGCCTCCCGCACAGGCGCAAGATAGCGCCTGAAATCCACTTTTTCACAGCCGGGGGCATTTTCTATAAAGGAAAAATTGAGATTGCCCGTGTCATGGTACACGGCGCCGCCGCCGCTGACACGCCGCACGACCGGCAGATCCTCGCGTTTGACAAAAGCCTGGTTGACCTCTTCGACCGTGCATTGGTGGCGGCCCACGATGATCGAGGCCTCATTCTGCCAAAGCAGAAAGAGCCCCGGATGTTCGGGAGGCAGGGAAAGAAAAAGTTGCTCCTCAAGAGCCAGATTGAACGTGGGATCAAGCGACGAAAGCGCCAGAAACTGCATAGGAGGCCCTCCCTGGAGAATTTTTTGATTGAAAATATCTATTTTCAATCACTTCGCTGCCATCATTTCGCGTCCAGGCTTCAGCCGTTGCGACGAAGGAAGCTACGGATGAAGACAGCAATTAGAGCATTTTCTCTTTGAAAATGCTCTAGCCCGGAACCCGTGAGCGCACATTTCCTCTTTCGCATAGCGCCATGCGGCGCAGATCAGCGATAAAAGCGGCGTCACTGATGGCCTTTTCTGGAGAGCGCAGCCCCGGAAACATCAGGCGGCCGTCTCCGCTCATATCGTGAGCGTATGCAGGATTTCCAGCAATTGCGAAGAAAGGGGTACCAGGTGGTCATGGCGCATTTTCATGCGTTTGGCCGGAATGCGCCAAAGCTTTTCCTCAAAGTCGATTTCCGCCCACTCTCCAAGGCGAACTTCACTGGGACGTAAAAAAGTCAGCGCCAGTAATTGCAAAC
>NZ_JAAKEH010000036.1:0-32174 GCF_011039095.1 Desulfovibrio sp. ZJ200
CTTGCAGTCTCCTTATGGACAGAGCCTACGAAGGCAACGAAACACAACAATTGAGTCGTCGTCTGGGCTATGCGCCAGTAGTCCCTCCCCATCCCTTGCGGCGTAAGCCTTGGAATTATGACAAGGAGTTATACAAAAAACGCAATGAAGTTGAGAGATTGTTTCGACGCTTGAAGGGCTACAGGTGCATAGCAACCCGCTATGACAAGCTTGACGCCTTATTTCTTGGCTTCATTCTGTGTTTGCCCTCATTGTTGAAGGACTTAAAAAGTGTTAACAGACCCTAGTGCAGGGGGGCGCGCCGTGTTTGCAAAAAGACGCGGCGCGCCCTTGCTTTTTTGTGGTATCTTGGGTAGTACCAGAAAAGTAGTAGTGGAGTCATTTTGTGCGTTTTGTAAGGGCAAGAAAGAGGCTGGTCAGAGCGAGAAAAAGCCCGTCCGGGTAATCGTGTGCCGCCAACCGCCTCGGCTTGTCTGTAAACAGAGGAGGGCCCATGTCTATTGGAATGCTGGCGTTATTGGCGGTCATACCCATCATTGTGGCCCTGGTACTGATGGTGGGCCTGCGCTGGCCCGCCACGAGGGCCATGCCCGTGGCCTGGCTGGCCTGCGTGATATGCGGCCTAATCGGCTGGAAACTGGATGTCATGTATCTTTTGGCGCTTTCCCTGCAAGGCGTGGTCATAGCGGTGGGCGTGTTGATCATTGTCTTCGGCGCCATTCTTATTTTATACACCCTGGAAAAAAGCGGCGGCATGGAGACCATCCAGTACGGCATGCAGAATGTGAGCCGCGACCGTCGTCTTCAGGCCATCATCATTGGCTTCATGTTCGGCGCGTTCATTGAAGGCGCGGCGGGCTTCGGCACGCCTGCGGCCCTGGCCGCGCCCCTGCTGCTGGCTCTGGGCTTCCCGGCCATGGCCGCGGCCGTGATTTGCCTGGTTTTCAATTCCGTGCCCGTGACTTTCGGCGCGGTGGGCACGCCTGTCATCGTGGGCTTCGGCTTTTTGAGGGGCCCGGTGGCCGAGGCCGTGGCCGCCAAGCCCGATCTTGGCTTCAGCAACTATGAAACCTTCATCAAATCCATCGGCGAGTGGGCCACTTTTATGCATGCGCCCATGGCGATCATTATCACCATTTTCATGCTCGGCTTTCTGACCCGCTATTTCGGCACTGAAAAGTCCTGGTCCATTGGTTTTCGCGCCTGGAAATACTGCGTGTTCGCCGCGGTCTGTTTTCTGGTTCCCTACCTGCTCTGCGCGTGGCTGCTCGGGCCGGAATTCCCCGGCATGCTCGGCGGCCTGATCGGCCTGGCCGTGGTGATCTGGGGCACCAAGAAGGGCTTTTGCGTGCCCAAAGACGTCTGGGGCTTCGCGCCGCACAGCGACTGGGATCCCACCTGGTCCGGCACCGTGCCCCTGAACACCAAGACCGAGTTCCAGCCCCACATGAGTCAGTTCATGGCCTGGCTGCCCTATGTGCTCATCTGCGCCCTGCTGGTCATTTCCCGCGTGCCCCAGTTGGGCGTCAAGGCCTGGCTCTCGGCGCAAAAGCTGAGCTTCACCGACATTCTGGGCTTCAAGGGCGTGAGCGCCAGCATTGATTACCTCTATGTGCCCGGCACCTTCTTCATCGTGGTGGCCCTGTTGACCGTGCTGCTGCACAAAATGCCCGGCTCCGCGGTTTCCGCGGCCTGGTCCGAAAGCTTCCGCAAGATGAAGGCGCCGACCATCGCCCTGATTTTCGCCGTGGCCCTGGTCGCCATCTTCCGGGGCTCCGCCACCAACCCCCTGGGCGCTCCGTCCATGCCCCTGGCGCTGGCCCAGGCCGTGGCCGCGGCCGCCGGCGGCATCTGGCCCATGCTGGCCGCCTTTGTGGGTGGTCTCGGCGCCTTTATTACCGGCTCCAATACCGTATCCGACCTGATGTTTGGCGAGTTCCAGTGGAACATGTCCCACGCGCTGCATCTGCCCACGCAAATCATCGTGGCCGCGCAGGCGGTCGGCGGGGCTATGGGCAATATGATCTGCGTGCACAACATCGTGGCGGCCTGCGCGGTGGTGGGCCTTTCCGGACGTGAAGGCGAAGTGCTCAAGCGCACCTTCTGGCCTTTCCTGCTCTATGGCGTTGTGGTGGGCATCATCTGCTGGGTGCTCGTCGCGGCTAATCCCAACGTCTATTAGAGCATAGTGCTTTTGAAACGTTCGCTCCGGCGCTTCACGGCGAAAGTAAATTTCGCCTGCGCCGAGTGAGCGTCCAGACCGCGGTCTGGACGAGAAATGATGGCAGCGAAGTGATTGAAAATGAATATTTTCAATCAAAAAATGCTCTAAACTGTAACCTACGCGGTCGCGTCCGGTCTCTCCGGAGAGTGCGCGGGAGAGCCCGGGCGCGGCGGCGTAACAAAGCCGTGCCGCTCATGTTTCCATCCGTGATCGCCATTTGCGCGGGCGCTTCGGCGGGGGCGTTGCTGCGCTGGCTGCTGAGTCTTGCGCTGAATCCCCTTTTTCCCGCATTGCCTTTAGGCACTCTGGCGGCAAATCTGCTCGGGGGCTATTGCATCGGGCTTGCGGTCGGCATATTCGCCCTTCTTCCTTCCATCGGCGCGGAATGGCGTCTGCTGATAATCACCGGCTTTTTGGGCGCGCTGACCACATTTTCCACGTTTTCAGCGGAAGTAGTCAGCCTGATCCAGCAAGGCAGATTGTTCTGGGCCGCAAGCGCGGTTGTTCTGCATGTGTGCGGTTCGCTGCTGTTGACCTTTCTGGGCATAGGCACATGCGCCCTTCTGCGGCTTCTTTTTGAATAGAGCGTTTAGCTGGAGCAATTTCACTTTGAAATTGCTCTGGCGGCCGCGGGAGCGGACGCCCGCGCCGAATGAGCGTCCAGACCGCGTTCTGGACGCGAAATGATGGCAGCGCCGCTTTTGAAATTGAATAATTTCAAAAGCAAAATGCTCTAGAGCAGATTACCTTTGACTTTTTATGAAAGTCAAAGGTGGCATTCAGGCGAAAAACGCGGTTTTCGCCTGAATGTACGCCGCGTTGCGGCGGCTGCCGCTTTCGCGTCAGCAGAGCATTTTCAAAGTGAAATTGCTCTAGAACAGCCGCCAGAGCAGAGTAACCTTGAGATTGCTCCAGGGCCACAAAGCTCATGCGCGGTGAGCCAATTCCCTGATGGCCTTGGCAATGCCTTGAGCGCGCAGACCTGCCAGCTCACGCAACTCCACCTGTTTGCCGTGTTCCACAAAACTGTCGGGCAGGCCCAGACGTCGAATATGTTGCCCGCGCAACAGGCTGTTGTCATTCAAAAATTCCAGCACCGCTGAAGAAAAACCACCCGCCAGGACGCCTTCTTCCACAATCAGCAGACGATCAAAACGGCGTGCAAGATCGGCCAGTTGCTCTTCGGGCAGGGGCTTGAGCCAGACAGGGTCAAAAACCAGGGGGCTGAAGCCCAGTTCTTTTTCTGTGAGAGCCGCGGCTTCCAGGGCCGGATGCGCGCGATTGCCCACGGCAATGACGGCTATTTTCTCGCCCTGGCGCAAGATTTCGCCAACGCCCGGCGCGAGCAGGCGCGGCTCGCCCGTCAGCGGCACGCCGAAGCCGGCGCCGCGGGGATAGCGCAGGGCGCAGGGCTCTTTGCCGCCCAGAGCCGTGCGCAGGCAGTGCCGCAGCATATCTTCGTCCCGTGGCGCAAGCAGGCGAATGTGCGGAATATGCCGCAAATAGGCAATGTCGAAAACGCCGTGGTGCGTGGCTCCGTCCTCGCCGACCAGGCCCGCTCTGTCCACGCAAAAGGTCACAGGCAGATTTTGCAGACACACGTCATGGACGACCTGATCATAGGCGCGCTGCAGAAATGTCGAATAAATGGCCAGAGCCGGCCGGTATCCCTGGCTGGCCAGGCCCGCGGCAAAGGTGACCGCATGCTGTTCGCAGATGCCCACGTCCACAAAGCGATCCGGGAAGCGTTCCCTGAAGCTGCCTGTCCCTGTGCCTTCAGGCATGGCCGCGGTGATCGCAATGATCTTTTCGTCCTTTTCGGCCAGCTGCAAAAGGGTGTCGCCGAAAACCGAAGTAAACGAAGGCGCCTTGCCGCCGGAAGGGATCAGCATCCCGGTATCGGGCTCGAAGTGGCCCACGCCGTGGAACTGCGTGGGATCTTTTTCCGCCGGGGCGTAGCCCTTGCCCTTGCGGGTGCGCACATGCAAGAGCACAGGGCCGTCCTCCACGGCGGCCGCCATTTGCAAATGCCGCCGCAGAGCCGGAATATCGTGCCCATCCACCGGGCCGATGTAGGTAAAGCGGAAGGCCTCGAAAAGCATGCCCGGCGTGAAAAAGGACTTGAAGCTCCACTCGCCGCGCATGGCGTACAGAGCCAGCTTTTGCCCGATGCGCGGTATGGAGCGCAGAAACTTGAGCACTTCCTTGCGGGTCTGGCGCACCCAGCGCCGCGAAAGCGTGCGGCTCAAAAAAAGCGAGAGCGCGCCCACATTGGACGAAATGGACATCTCATTGTCATTGAGCACCACAATGAGCCGCCGCCCCATATGCCCGGCAAGGTTGAGCCCTTCAAAAGCTTCGCCCGCGGTCAGCGAACCGTCGCCGATAATTGCCAGCACATGATGATGCAGGCCGGAAAGATCGCGCGCCAGGGCCATGCCCAGGGCCGCGGAAATGGATGTGGAAGAATGCCCCACCCCAAAGTGATCATAGGGGCTTTCCGCCATGCGGGGAAAACCCGACAACCCGCCCAGGGTGCGCAAACTGTCGAAACGATCCGCCCTGCCGGTCAGAAGCTTGAAGGCATAGGACTGATGCCCCACATCCCAGATCAGTTTGTCGTTGTCCAGATTGAATGTGGAAAGCAGGGCCAGGGTCAACTCGACCGCGCCCAGGGAAGGCGCCAGATGCCCTCCGTTGCGCGAAACCACGTCAATGATGCGCGCGCGCACTTCGCTCGCCAGTTGCTCCAGTTCAGCCTCGGAGAGCGCGGCCACTTGCCCGGGCTTTGTGATGCCGTCCAGAATCGTTTTTTCTGCGGTTTGCGCCATTTCAGGCCGCCCGGTTTACTGTGTAATCGGCCAGAGCGCGCAGAAAATCCGCCTCAACTCCTGTAAAAGCCGTCAGGGCCGCCCTGGCGCTTTCAGCCTGCTCCCGGGCCAGCTTGCGGCTCTCTTCCAGGCCCAGAAGGGAAGGATAGGTGTTTTTCCCCTGCGTCGCGTCGCTGCCCGCGGGTTTGCCCAATGTGGCCGTGTCCGCAACCACATCCAGAATATCGTCGGCAATCTGAAAGGCCAGGCCCAGGGAGGCGCCGAAATCGCTTATGGCGCGCACGGCCGCGTCGTCCGCTTTGGCCAGCAGGGCTCCACAAACACATGAGGCTCGCAATAAGGCGCCGGTTTTCATGGCCTGC
The DNA here is from genome assembly GCF_011039095.1 of Desulfovibrio sp. ZJ200. Taxonomy (NCBI): domain Bacteria; kingdom Pseudomonadati; phylum Thermodesulfobacteriota; class Desulfovibrionia; order Desulfovibrionales; family Desulfovibrionaceae; genus Desulfovibrio; species Desulfovibrio sp. ZJ200. The sequence continues at coordinate 5,418 of NZ_JAAKEH010000036.1, forward strand.
ATGCTGCGCAACTCCTCAAGGCCGATCCCGGGCCGGCCGGTATAGATCATGTCCCATTCCTGGCCGCCCACCATGCCCGAAGATCCCGCGGCCAGAGCCAGCTCGGCCACGGCTTTGAGCACCGCGCCCGGGGCAAGGGGCGTGCGACACATGATCTCAAAAGCATCCGTAAGCAGGCCGTCTCCGGCCAGGATGGCCGTAGCCTCGTCAAAAGCCTTGTGGTTGGAAGGCTTGCCCCGGCGCAGATCATCATCGTCCATGGCCGGAAGATCGTCATGAATCAGAGAGTAGGTGTGGATCATTTCAATGGCCGAAGCAAAAGGCAGCACTTTTTCCGGCGCAAGGCCGCAGAGGGCCGCGCAACTCATGCAAAGAACCGGCCTGAGCCGCTTGCCGCCAGCCTGCAAACTATAGAGCATGGACTCCTTGAGTCGCGGGGGCAGGGGGCGATTGTCCAGACAGGTGGCGAGAAAAGCCTCCACTTCTTTGCCCCGGCTTTGCAGCAGGGTCTTCATTTCCGGCATGGGCATCATGATTGATCCGCCTTCTCCTCTGCCCCGCCGGGCAGATCGTTTACGACTTCAAGAGATTTCAGCTCGCCGTCCTGCCAGAGAGAAAGCTCGTGGCGGGCCTTTTCCAATTGCTTGCGGCAAAAGCGCGAACATTCCGCGCCTTCCTTATACAGGGCCATGCCTTTTTCAAGCGGCAGATCGCCGGATTCCAGGGCGCTGACGATTTCCTGCAAGCGGGCCATTTTTACTTCAAAAAGATTAGCTTTCGTGGGGCTCATGGCTTTGTCTCCCGAATTCAGCGGGCATTGCCGGAGGAAATGTCAGCCGCCCCGGGCTTTGCCCCTGCGACCGGAGCAGCCAGAAAGGGCTGCGGATCCACGGATTGCCCCTGCACAATGAGAGAAAGATGCAGATGCGGGCCGGTCACGCGCCCGGTTGCGCCCACCAGGCCGACAACCTGGCCTTTGCGCACGCGCTCGCCGGCTTTGACGTTGCTCTCCGACATATGCAGATAGGCGCTGAAGACCCCTTCCCCGTGATTGATATACACCGCATTGCCGGAAAAATACAAATTATCCGCCAGGGCCACTTCGCCGTCCGCGCATGCCCGGATGGGCGTGCCCTGCGCGCCGCGCAAATCCAGCCCGCGGTGCACGCTGCGCGGTTGGCCGTTGAAAACGCGCTTCATGCCGAACAGGCTGGAGACGCCGCCCGGCACAGGGCGCTCAAAGGGCAGCGTCCAGTACCGTTCCGGCAGATAGACGGAGAGAATCCGGCGCACTTTTTCGCGATCCTTTTTGATCCGCTCCTGCTGCGCGGCAGGTGGATTGACGTACTTTTTGTCCACCGTAAGCTTTTGTACCGGCCGCTCTCTGTCATACAGCGCAATAGCCATGCGCGCTTTTGCCACGCCGTCGGAAGCGCGCGACCCCGGCCCCTCGCGCCCGGACGTTACGGCAAGCTCAAGCCGTTGCGCTTTTTCATCCAGGGGCACAGGCAACAGAATAACCGCCTGCCATTGCCCGCCCGCATCCGCCGCGCGCTGCGCCGCAGCTTTGTAAGACTTGCCCCGCCAGTGAAACGTAAAGCATGTGGCAGGCTGATCGGCGGCAGCCAGCGCCAGAAAGGCATCGCCCCGGGCCGCCCTGGCCGGAGCCTCCAGACGCACGCCCGCCACTGCGCAGACATGGGTCAGAAGACACGCAATCAGTATGGGGAGTATCCGAAATAGTTTATCATGCCTCATGCAAACCATCCTGTTGATCCGAAAGCCTTTTTTTCTCAGGCTTGACGTCACTGATCACCGCGTCGACATGGCCGTCGCAGAGGCGCACCTCAATGGGCAGGCCGGGAGACGCGCTGCGTACCGAACGCAGAATATCCCCCTGTTTTGTACGCACCAGCGCATAACCGCGGCGCAAGGGCGTCAGGGGATTTTGGGCTTCCAGCGCCAGTTGGAGGCTCTCCAGCCTGCGCTCATGGCCTGCCAGCAGGTTGCGGCTCGCCGTCTGCAAACGGTTCTGCGCCAAAGCCAGCTCATGCTCCGCATCCATGATCCGGCGCGGCAGAGCCGCGCGCAGCGTTGAAGTCAGCACTTCCAAACGCGCATTGCGCATGGCCAGGTTTTCCGTAGTGAAGCTGTTCCGGCGGCATTGCTCAAGGTGCTCCCAAGCCTGTTTTTTTGCATTGAACCAGTACGCGGCCGCGCGCTGGAGATGGGAGCAAAGCCCTGTCAAGCGCTCGTCAAGGCGGGCCAGATGGCGGCCGGGCGAAAACCAGCGCAGGGCGTTTTCGTTTTCTTTGAGTTTTTGCTCCGCCCGCGCCACAAGCTGGCTCACGGCCCGTTGCAAGGCCGCATTTGCTTCGTCCAGGCGCTGCCAAAGCTCGGCGCGCAGGGGCCAGAGCAACTGGGCGGCATGGGAGGGCGTGGACGCGCGCAGATCCGCGGTCATGTCCGCAAGGGTAAAATCCACCTCATGCCCGATCCCCGCCAGGACAGGCAGGCGCGACTGAAAAACCGCAGCAGCCACTTCTTCCTCATTGAAAGCCCAGAGATCCTCCAAAGAGCCGCCGCCCCGGATCAGCACAATGGCCTGGGCCCAGCCCTGGGCGTTGGCTTCGGCCAGGGCCCGCGCAATCTCCGGCGCGGCGTCCCCGCCCTGGACCAGAACCGGGAAAAGTCGAATCTGCGCGCCGCTGCCCCGGCTTTGCGCCAACTCCAGGAAGTCGTGAATGGCCGCGCCTGTGCGGGAAGTGATCAGCGCCACCCGCTGCGGATCCCGCGGCAAAGGGCGTTTGCGTTCCCGGCTGAAATAGCCGAGGTCGGCCAGCTTTCGCTTGCGCTCTTCAAAAGCCTGGGCCAGCAGGCCCAGGCCCGCGGGTTGGATCAGTTCAATCAACAATTGGTACTGGCCGCGCGGCGCATAGACGCTGAGCCGCCCGGCGCACAGCACATCCAGGCCGTTACTCAGAAGTTCCTGAGCCGCGGGCCGGGGTTTGTCGAAAACCTCGCCGGTAAGCGGATCAAACTGCCTCCCCTGGTCAGGCTCTCGCTGCTGGGACCTGAACCAGACGCACTGCAACTGCGCGTCCTGATCCTTGAGGCTGAAATAGATATGCCCGGAACCGGGACGCGAGAGATTGCTCACCTCGCCGCGCACCCAGACAAAAGGAAAGCGCGCTTCCAGGCTTTTACGCAAGAGCTCCGTGAGCTCCCGGACCGTCAGAATGCCGTCCCGCATAGTTCAGCGGCTCCGGCAGAGGCTCAAAGCGCAGGGCCGGATCGCTCAGGCCCCTGCTGCTTTTCCCAGCCGTTGCGCACCGCCGCGGCCCAGGCCGAAAAATCCCGGGCCAGGTTTTCCACGGAAAGCTCCCCTTTTTCGCCGCTGCGGCGATCCTTGCATTCCACAATGCCGCGCGCGAGGCCTTTGCCGCCCACAACCAACTGCATGGGCACGCCCAGGAGGTCGGCATCCTTGAATTTGACCCCCGGCCTCTCATCCCGGTCGTCCAGCAAGACATCGACGTCCATTTCCCGAAGCAAGGCGTAGATTGCTTCAGCCCTGGCGTTGACTTCGGCGTTGCGCGGATCAAGATTGAGCAGAATGCAGGTAAAGGGAGCCAGCGGCGGCGGGAACACAATGCCGTTTTGATCATGGTTCTGTTCAATGGCGGCAGCGGCCACGCGCGAGACGCCAATACCGTAACAACCCATGATCATTAGTTTTTCCTTCCCGGTTTCATCCAGAAAGGCCGCATGCATGGCCTCACTGTATTTAAGGCCCAGCATGAAGATGTGCCCCACCTCAATACCCCTGGTAAGTTCAATGCGGCCGCCGCAACGCGGGCAGACATCCTCCGGGGTGATGGCGCGCAGATCCGCCCAGGCCGTGATTGTTGCGTCGCGGCGCAGGTCCACATGCCTGAAATGGGCGTCAGCGGCGTTGGCCCCGACAATGTAATCCGTGCCCCCCTGCAATTCAAAATCCGCGTACACGGGCACGGACAGGCCAATGGGGCCTGCAAAGCCCACCGGCGCATGGGTCAGGCCTTCCACCACGGCGGCCCCGGCCAGTTCCGCATCCTGCGCCTTGAGCAGATTCTTGAGCTTGACGGCATTGACCTCGCGGTCGCCGCGCACCAGCACGGCAACGGTTTTGCCGTCCACAGTCAAGAGCATGGTTTTGACGATGCTCGCGGCAGGCGCATGCAGCATGTTTGCCACTTCTTCCACGCTGTGCGCACCCGGGGTAGCGACTTTTTCGCAAGGCGGGCAGGCGGCGGCGCATGCTTCGCCCTGCCAGGTCACTTCAGCGCGCTCCACGTTGGCCGCGTAATCGCAGTTATGGCAGAAGGCGATGGTGTCCTCGCCGGTATCGGCCAGGACCATGAACTCATGGGAGAAATTGCCTCCGATGGAGCCGGTATCGGCTTCAACGGCCCTGAACCTGAGGCCCAGGCGGCTGAAAATGCGGGTATAGGCGTCGTACATCAGTTTGTAGCTCTGCTCCGCGCCCGCGCTGTCGGCGTCAAAGGAATACGCGTCCTTCATCATGAATTCGCGGCCGCGCATCAGGCCGAAGCGGGGGCGGATTTCATCGCGGAACTTGCTCTGGATCTGGTAGAGACGCACCGGCAGTTGCCGGTAGGAACGCACTTCGCCGCGCACCAGATCCGTGATCACTTCCTCATGCGTGGGGCCCAGGCAATACTCGCGCTCATTGCGATCTTTAAAGCGCAAAAGCTCCTTGCCGTAGTGCTCCCACCGGCCGGTCTCTTTCCAGAGATCCCCGGGCTGAACCATGGGCATGAGCAATTCCTGAAAACCGGCCGCGTTCATCTCTTCGCGCACGATCCCGGCGATTTTTTCCATGACCTTGAGGCCCAGGGGCAGATAAATATAAAGCCCGGAGGTGAGTCGGCGCACCATGCCGGCGCGCAGCAAAAGCTTGTGACTGATCACCTCGGCGTCTGCCGGGGATTCCTTGAGCGTGGGAATGTAACAGGAGCTGAAGCGCATGGATTTTGCATCCTTTACATGAAGTTTTACCGCGCGGCGCAACGGCGTGAGCAAGCCGCAACGACCGGAGCGCATTCCGTGAAAAACCACGCTGTTCCACGGCATGACAACGTTGAAATTTGTAAAGTTTCAAAGCTTATCCGGTCTAAAGAATTTTTTGATTGAAAATATCCATTTTCAATCACTTCGCTGCCATCATTTCGCGCCCAGAGCGCGGTCTGGACGCTCATTCGGCGCGGGCGCCAGCTAACGCTGTCGCCAGAGCGTTTAGCTAATTTCATTAGCAAAACGCTCTAAAGGCCGCCTTTTTCATCCAACAGTCTTTGCAGCTCTTCCATAAAGGCAGCGAGCAGGGCCTCCTGGCCTCTGATCGAGCGGATGACTTTGCCCTTGCGGAAGATGATGCCTTTGTCCCGGCCTCCGGCCAGGCCCAGATCCGCCTCGCGCGCCTCGCCCGGGCCGTTGACCACGCAACCCATGACCGCGACCTTGATGTCTGCGGTGGACCCGGCCAGTCGATCCTCCACGGCGCGGGCCAGGCTGAAGAGATCGATTTCCGTGCGGCCGCAGGTGGGGCAGGAAATGATTTCCGGCCCGCGCGAGCGCAAGCCCAGCGCGCGCAAAATTTCCCAGGCCACACTGACCTCTTCGGTCGGATCGGCGGTCAACGAAACCCGCATGGTGTCGCCGATGCCCTGGTGCAGCAAAATCCCGATGCCTACGGAAGATTTGACCGCGCCGCGCACAAGGCCGCCCGCTTCCGTGATGCCGATATGCAGGGGATAGTCGCAGGCCTCGGACAGCAAGCGGTATGCCACTATGGTATCCGGGACCGAAGAGGATTTGAGCGAAATCTTGATGTCGTAAAAACCCCGGCCCTCCAGCAGACGCACATGCCCCAGGGCGCTTTGCACCAGGGCCTTGGGGCAAGGCCCTCCATACTCCTGGAGCAGGCGCTTTTCCAGAGAGCCGGAGTTGACGCCCACACGGATCACCGCCTTGTGGGCTTTGGCGGCATCCACCACTCTATCCACATGCGCTTTCGGGCCAATATTGCCGGGGTTGATGCGCAGGCCTTCGAGCCCTGCCTCCAGTGCGGCAATTGCCAGACGGTGATCAAAATGAATGTCCGCGATCAGCGGCAGGGACGTGCCGCTGCGGATGGCGGGCAGAGCCCTGGCGGCCGTTTCGTCCGGCACGGCCAGGCGCACGGCTTCGCAGCCGCGTTCCGCAAGGCGCGCGATCTGCGCCAGGGTTGCCGCAACGTCGCGGGTATCGGTATTGGTCATGCTCTGCACCATGACCGGCGCGCCGCCGCCGATGGTCAGCCCGCCCAGCCTGATGGCGCGGGTTTGTGTCTTGCGCATCTCCGGCTCCCACAAAAAAACTGCCTGTCAGCTCTCTGCCGCCCTGTTCCACGGCAAAAAAACCTTGTAAGCTATTTCCGGGCGCAAGCCAAGCCTGCGCCTGGAACGTATCTTGCATATATTTATCGGGAACGATCGGGAAAAACATGCGGCTTTTTCGGCAATCACACTCAAGTTCCGGGCCGCGCCGACGATAAGAAAAATACTACCGTGATTGAGGTCACTATGCACAGTCTGTTGCGCCTTTTGCTGCTCTGCGCGCTTCTGCTGCCGCTTTTGCCGGGCTGCACAACAACGCCCGCGCCCAACGATCCCGCATATGTGGACGCTGTGGAGCTGAAGCTTAAATGCCGCGAACTGGCGGATCAGATGCTGGCCACCATGCCCAATGACGCAATTCAGGGTTTTGTGGCCATGCCCACGTCTTTTGTGGATCAAAACAACACCTCCCGCAGTTCCCCGCTGGGCAGGCTGCTGGGCGAGGCCATGTTCTACGAGTTCAACCAGCGCGGCTTTCCCACGCGCGAATACCGCCTGACCGGCCATATCTCGGTGGCGGGCGGTCGCGACGATCTGGCCTTGGCGGCCAGTCAGCTCGTATCCACCCAGGGCCAGAAATGGGCTGCCCTGGTCGTGGGCACCTATTATGTCGACAAGGACGCCACTTTCGTCAATGCCCGGCTGGTGCGCGCCGATGACGGCCTGGTGCTGCGCACCGGCCAGCTTGTGCTGGTCAACACGCCGATCATCGCGCGCATGGGCAAATCCGACCCGGTGACTCCCAGGGCCGTCGCCGTGAAACCGGCCGCCGTTACGCCGGCCAGGCAACGGCAAGGCCTGTATCCTTCATTGTATACGCCCGCAAGCTCCATCAGCAGCGGCAGCATACCCATCAAGCAAGGCAAATAATGCCGGAACAGCCATGCGATACGCACTTGTTTTTTCTCTCATGCTCTGGATACTGCCGATCCTTTTTTCTCCCCTCCCGGCCCAATCGCTTTCCGCTCACGAGGAACAGGTCCCAAGCGCCCCGCCTCTCAGGCTGGGGCCGGACATCAGCGCCCAATATCTGGAGCAGGCCCGCGCATACAGAGCACAGGGCCGCTATGAGCTGGCGCGCCAATCGTATGCCCAGGCGCTTTCCACCTGCCAGTCGAGTGAAGCTCTGGCCGTGATCAAACACGAGCTGGGCGGAGTTGAACTTCTGTTGCGCACCATGCGCTGAGGTCTGACATGAGCCGTTTTATTGTCGTTATTCTGGTTTTTGCCGCCCTGCTTTTTCCGCTGACCGCCGCGGCCATAGGCACCGTGCCCAAAGCGGCCAACAGCATTGCCGAGCAACTGGATGCGCAACTGATGATGCGCTATGCGGGCAATGATCCGGACATCGACAAAAAGCAAAGCGCCGCCCTGGCCCGGGCCAGGATCATGATCATGGGCACCACCCCGGCCAATTTGAACAATCTGGAAAAATCCTCCCCCCTGGGCCGCCAGATGACGGAAGAAATTTCCCGTTGGCTGATCAACGCCGGCTATCGCTATCAGGAATTGCGCAAAGGGCGTTATATACGCTTTGACAGGCGCACGGGCGAATTCATCCTGACCCGCAACGTGCGCAAGCTCGCCAGAACCGTGGGCACAAGCCAGGCCGTGCTGGCCGGAACCTATGTGGTCAGCAGCGAGCAGGTGCGGTTCAGCATCAGCCTTCTTCACACCACCAGCAATGAAGTGCTGGCCAAGGGCACGGCCACAGTGCCCATTACCGATGATCTGCTGCCCCTGCTTGAGGATCCGCTCCCCGGCAGCGGTTACATGCCTACGGTATACACCCGCTTGCAGTGATTGTCGCAGCGTCTTGCCGCCTCTGGCGGCAGGCGCGAACCGAAAGGGTATCGACTGCCCCGCTCCAGGTTCGCAGCGGCGTCTTTTTGCCCATCAAAAGACGCCACTTGCGAACCCTGTGCGGGGCTTTACATTGGCGGCCGCATACGATGTGTCAGCCCTGCCGCGCCCGGATCGCATTCTCGACATTTCATTCTGAAAATGCTTTAACGCTCCGAGGCATGCGAAGATTTCGCATATCAACATACGTCATACATTCAAGGAGTCGTCATGGCGCTCAGCATCGGTATTGTGGGCTTGCCCAATGTAGGCAAATCCACCCTGTTCAACGCATTGACCAAAGCCCAGAACGCCCAGGCCGCCAATTACCCTTTTTGCACCATTGAGCCCAACAAAGCCACCGTGGCTGTGCCGGACGCGCGCGTGGACGCGCTTTCGGCCAAGGCCAGGCCGCAAAAAACCATCTACGCCAGCGTGGACTTTATTGATATTGCAGGCCTGGTGCGCGGCGCGAGCAAGGGCGAAGGGCTGGGCAATCAGTTTTTGGCCAATATTCGCGAATGCGCGGCCATTGTTGAGGTGGTGCGTTGCTTTGAAGATGAAAACATCGCGCATGTGGACGGCGACGTGAACCCTTTGCGCGATATCGAAACCATTGAGACTGAGCTTCTGCTGGCCGATTTGCAGAGCGTGGAAAAGCGCCTTGAAAAACTGCAAAAAATGGCCAAGGGCAGCAAAGACGCCAAAAACGCGGCCGCAATCATGCAGGACTTGCTGGCGCATCTCAATGAGGGTAAAGCCGCGCGCGTTTTTCCCCTGCCCGACAATGAGGCCTTTTTGACCTCCTGGCGGGAACTGGGCTTGCTGACGGCCAAGCCTGTGATCTATTGCGCCAATGTGGACGAGGCCGCCCTGGCCCACGGCAACGCCCATCTGGAAGAAGTGCGCGCCCTGGCCGGGCAACGCCGGGCGGGCTTCACCTGCATTTGCGCCAAACTTGAAGAAGAACTTCAAGGTTTGTCTGACGAGGAACAAGCGGAAATGCTAACTTCCTACGGCATTACGGAAAGCGGGCTGGCGCGGATCATTCATACCGGTTACGCCACGTTGGGCCTGTGCAGCTATTTTACTGCCGGGCCGGATGAAGTGCGCGCCTGGACCATTCGCCAGGGGTGGAAAGCCCCCCAGGCCGCGGGTGTGATTCATACGGATTTTGAGCGCGGCTTCATCAGAGCCGAAGTCATCTCCTTCGAGGAGTACATGAGCCATGAAAACGAAGCAGCATGCCGCGCTGATGGCGTGCTGCGGGTGGAAGGCAAGGACTATGTGGTGCGGGATGGCGACGTGATGCACTTTTTGTTCAATGTGTAGAACGCGCTGCATTTGCAGTAACATTGCCGCCTTCTTCATATTTGACATGTCTTGCGCATTGGGGATAAGCGAAAGACGTGCGGCGCACTGCACAATGCAGCCGGGCGAATGTTGCAGGCCGTTGTTTATAACGTCATGGAAGGATATGAGCATGCAGAAAGGCTTCTGGCATTATCTTGAACTCTGGCGCGAGCGTTTTCCACGCCCTCGCCCGCTGCAATGGCGCGGCCACTGGCTGGAAAACCCCTACTGCCAGGATTGCCGCTATTGCTGTGGCCCGCAGGATTCCAACACCCCCTTTCCCATGGCTCTGCTGCCAAGTCAGCTCCGCCCCAATCTTGACGAGGACTTTTATCTGCTCAATGCGGACACGGCCTATCTGGACGCGCGCGGCTGCAAGGCCGATACGAATCACGGCTGCCGCCTGCCGCACGCGCAACGGCCCGTGGCCTGCGGCCTGTTCCCGCTGGTGCTGGTCAACGGCAGTCTTTATCTCTACAAAACCTGCCCGGCCGTGATCTTTACGCCGCTGGAGCAGCTCGCGGCTCTTGGTCTGGAGGCCGGGCGCTGGCTGACCGGCTTCAGCCTTGAGAATCTTCGCCACATCTCCCTGGATCTGTCCGAGCAGACCCTTGCCGAACGCTATATTTCCCTGAGCATCGGCATTTTTGATGCAAAGGGCGCGCGCCTGGATCTGCGCTGAGCCTGGCGGGCGGGAGCCTGCCGGATCGCGCGGGCGGAACCGCGGCAAAGAGCTACCATCCGGGCAAAAAAGCGCGGCAGGCATAGGGCTGCGGAATGCGCAGCGCTTCGCTCAGGGGCAGGGCCAGATAGCGGGCCAGCAACGTCCGGTTCAAGCCCGCATGGCCCGCCAGCAGCAGTTGCCCTTCAGGGTAGCGGGCCCGCCAGCGGGCCAGGGCCGCCAGGGCGCGGCGCTGCACATCAGCGAAACTCTCGCCTCCCGGCGGTCGGAATTGGGCCGGATCTTTGCCGCGCCGCTCGTATTGGCCGGGGAAGGCCTGCCGCACCTCCCGGGGTGTCAGTCCCTGCCAGGAGCCGAGATTGATTTCCCGCAAGTCCGCGTCCGCATGCAGTGGCACTGACGGCCCGTCAGATGCGCGCTTTTTCTCGGCTCCGGCTGCCCAGGCTGCCGCATTGGCAATAATCGCCGCGGTCTCCCGGCAACGCTCCAGATCAGAGGAAAGGATAGCCGCCAGCGCGCCGCTTTTCAAAACAGGCGCGAAATCACGGGCAAGCCCCCGGATCTGCGCGCGTCCGGCTTCGCTCAGCGGCAGATCGCGCGCGCCCACGAAGCGGCGCTCCGGATTGGGCGGCAAAGCCCCGTGGCGCACCAGCCAGAGACCGCTCACAAGCGCCCTTCCGTGCCGCTGAGGTCGGCCAGAACCCGCCGCGCTATGCGCGCGGGTTCCTGCCCCATCTCGCGGGCAAGACGCGCCTCCAGTGTCCGGGCCCGCCCCAGGCGCGCCCGGATGGCCGCGCAGGCCTCGGCGTCAGCGGCATAGAGCGCCAGTTTTTGGCCGAAGCGTTGCTCAAGGCTGACAAATTCTTTGCCGCGGCAGTATTTGTCGGCCAGATACACCACTTCCCGCTCGCCCACAGGGCATGCCGTTGGCAGAGAAAGATCGCGGTGATCAACTGCCAGCGCGGCCATAACCGGCAGCCCCAGGCCGCGCAGCAAACGCCCGGCCGCGGCCTCATGCCCGGGCTGGCCCTTGCAGATGTCGTGCAGCAGGCCGCCGGCCAGAGCCAGAGAGGGATCAATGCCCGGCGCAGACCCCCGGGCCGCGCGGCTCTCTTGCAGGGCCAGAGCCAGACCCTGCGCCACGGCCCCCACCGCCTCGGCATGGCGCAGCCCTTTTTCGGGGATGCCCCGCTCGCGCAGCAGGCGGCGCGCCTCGGCGGGCGCAAGGGCCCCACGCCGCGCGGCCAGGCCCCGCAGACGCGCATAATCTTCGGGCCTGTCCATGTCTTCAAGAACAAAGGAATCGGCGACCTCCACCAGCCGCCGCGGCAAGGCTGCCAGCGCCCCGCGCAGACCGTCCCCGCCCTGGTAGTTGCAGATAGTTTTCGCAAAAGCCGCGGGCAACAGGGGCGGATGCCCCTCCCTGCCCTCAAAGCCGGGGATCAGGACCGCGCGCGGCAGAGCCCGCGCCTCCTCCAGCAAGGCCCGCACGGTCAGCGGACGAACCAGGGGCACGTCCGCCGGATGCACGAATACCCGGTCGCAATCCGCGGCCACAGCCCGCAGCCCCACGCGCACCGAAGAAAACATGCCCTGCTCCGGCTCGGGATTCCGCGCCGTCACAAGGTTCAGACAACGGGCCGCCGCCTCCACCTCTGCCGCGTGATGGCCGCTGACCACAAGAATATCCCGCACTCCGGCCTCACGGTACAGGCGGGCAAGACCTTCCAGAGCCGGGCAATCCCGACCGCCCGGCAGCAAGGGCAGGGGCAGGAGGGCTTTGATTGCCTTCATGCGTGAGGCCTGCCCGGCGGCCAGCACTACCGCGCAAATTTTCACACAGCCCCCTCAATGGCCGCTCGCGCGGCGATCCGCGCCTGTGCGCCTTTGGCTGGATGCGCAAGACGCATTTGCGCCGTTCCGCCGGAGCCGACCCACTCCAGACGCCCCAGAACCGGTCCGAGGCGGCGCAAGGGACTGCCGCAGGCGCAGGGGCCCGGCAAAAGCGCGGCCACGTCGCCGGTGCGGTACCGGATCAGGGGCATGGCCTCGCGGTCAAGCGTGGTGATCACCACTTCGCCCGCCTCTCCAGGCGGCAGGGGCGCGCCGCTGGCCGCGTCCACGATTTCCGCCAGCACGTCCAGCTCGCGCAGATGATAGCCGTCGTGAGCCGCGCACTCCACGGCGCAGCCGAAAGCCGTTTCCGTGAGGCCGTAGTGATCCAGCAGCGCGCAGCCCCAGGCATGGCGCACGCGCCGGGCCAGGCCGGGATCAAGACGATCCGCGCTGGAAAGGACGCCGCGCAGACCCGGCGGCCCCTGTTCGGGAAAAATGCGCAAAAGCAGGGCCAGTTGCGCGGGCGCGGCCACCAGACAATGCGGCGCGAAGTTCCTGAGCCAGCGGCGCAGATGGTCGGCATCGCCCCATATATGCCGGTCAGGAGCGTGATCCGCCCCGGAATGCGCCCCTGCCGGCGGGGGAACAGCCACGGCCACGCCCAGGGCAGCCAGAGCCTGCCGCAAAAGATCCGCCACGCCGTCAGGCCGCTCCGCGCCGGGCAAGAGCACAGCCAGGCGCTGGCCCGGCCCCACCAGTTGGCTCATGCCTGCCCGGAAAAAATCGCGGGTGCGGGCCAAATCCCGATCCGTAAAGGCCAGACGCTTGGGGCTGCCCGTGGTGCCTGAGGTTTGCAGGGTGACCATGCGCCGCACTTCGCCCTGCGAGACACAGAGAAAATCGCGCCAGTTGCGCAAATCAGAAGGCTGCGTAAACGGCAGGCAAGGCAGATCTTCCGGGCCGCGCAGGTTGAGATCGCACTGCGCCAGCCGCCGCGCGTAAAAAGCGCTGCGCTCCAGAGCATAGCGCAACGTGCGGCGCAGGGCCGCAGCCTGAGCCTCGCGCAAACGCGCGGCCAGTTGCCTCGGCTCCCGCGCGCCGCAGGCCCGGGCAAGCCAGAGATCCAGAAGCGAGGGTCCGCTCATGCCCACGGCTCTCCGTACAACCGCGTTCCGTCACGGGCCGTAAGATTGTGCAGACAAAAGGGAATCAGGCGCCCGTCGGGACGGACCACATGGATGCAACAGCCGCGCACCCGTTCCAGATCCAGGTTGAGCGCGTCCTGAAAGGCCATGCCCGAAACGGTGAAGCGCTGCCCGGCTCCGGCCTCGGCCAGAAATCGGTTGAAATCGCCCCCCGCGCCCGCTTCGTCCTTTACGCCGCCCATGCCGAGCAGGCCCGCGCCCTTCCAGTGCAGGGCCACAAATTGCCTGGCTTTGCGCGCGCCTTCGGCCGCCGGGGGAGGCAACGGCGAACAGCAGCTCCTGTTGCCGTCGGGCAGCCATTCCAGATGGGCGCTTGCCCGCTTCCCGGCTTCTGCCCGGCCGGGCCGGCTCTGCGTGCTCACTCTGCGGTACAGCGCGCTGAAAGAACACAAGGCATGTTCACAGCCCGGCGGATGAAAATGCGCGGCCCTGACCAACTCCGGCGCCTGGCGTTCCAATGCGGCCATGATTTCGGGCAAGGTGAGCCGGGGCGCGTTTTCCAGGGGCCAGGGATAGCGCCCGAAGGAGGAAACAGGCTGAAAGTGCAGTCCGCGTACCGCAGGCCCCAGCGCAAGCGCAAGGCGCAGCAAGTCCCCCATTTCGCGATCATTGACGCCGCGGGCCACAGTGGCCACCAGCACCACGCCCAGGCCCGCGGCCGCGCAGTGTTCCACCGCGCGGCGCTTCAGATCCAGGCAGGGCCTGCCGCGCAGGGTTTCAAAAACAGCCTCGCTGACGCCGTCCCATTGCAGATAAACCGAATCCAGCCCGGCCTCGCGCAGCCGCGTTGCATAGCCTTCTTCACGGCCCAGGCGCAGGCCGTTGGTATTGAGCTGCACCAGTCCGAAGCCGCGCTCCTGCGCAAGGCGGAGAATGGCGGGCAAATCCTCGCGCGCTGTGGGCTCCCCGCCGGAAATCTGCACATTGCAAGGGCCTGAAACGCTTCTGAGGCTATCCAGTTGCGCGGCCACAACGGCAAGCGGCGGGTCCGGGGGCAGCGCAGGCGCGCCCGCCCCGGCATAGCAGACCGGGCAGGACAAATCACAGCGCATGGTCACTTCCACCAGGCCGGTGCAGGTATGCTGGGCATGCAGGCGGCAGAGCCCGCAGTCAAAGGGGCAGCCGCGCCGCACGGTCGTGCCGGGGTGAGCCGGATACGAAGGGCTTTTGGGCCGCGACCAGTTTTCAAAAAGCGGCGCGTTCTCCAGGCCGGGCCCCTCGCGCCAGACCGGCGCGCTGAACGGGCCGTGCTCCGGGCAGGTCTTGCGCAGCACAACGTCCCGGCAATCCCCGCCCACGCGCTGGTAAACGGCCTCCACGCGGCGCAGGCAGACGGGGCAGAGGCTTTGGGTGCGGCGCAGGCTCATGATGCGGCGGTCACATCCAGGTCATAGCTTTGCAGCAGTTCCAGAATCTTTTCCCAGCATTCGGCCAGCAGATCGCCGCAGGCCGCGGCATCCGGCGCGCCGCCGGTCTCGCCGCCCGCAACGGCTCCCAGCCCGGCCGCGATACAGCCGCAAGCCGTGCCGCCGTAGGGATTGACGCGCTCATAAAACCACAGGGCGTAGTCATTGAGCATGGGCGTGAGCATGGGATGCGCGGTTTCACTGTCCGCGCCCTTGCCGGCGGCAAGGGCCAGGGCGCAGGCCCCGCCGGTGAGCAGGCCGCAGGGCCCGTCGGACTGGCCGATGCCGTGGCAGAGGCCGTGCATGGCGCGCACCAGGTCGGGATTTTGCCGGTCCCGCCATTGCAGCATGAGCAGGATCAGCAGTTGGCTGCAGCAATAGCCCTGGCGCACCAGGGGCAGGAGTTCCAACATCAGGGGATTCATTGCGGCTCCTTTTGCGCTATCCACAGCCCGTAGCCCAGCGCGCGGCCTCCCTTGCAGGCACAATGCGCGGCCCGGCGCTCCGGTCCCGGCGCGTCCGCGACATCGTACCAGATCAGGCGTGCCGCCAGCTCGGCCAGGGCCCGGCTGTGATCTTCAAAATAATGAAGAAAAAAACCGGCCCGCGCAAGCAGCCTTTCCCACTCCTCGCGCGCACGGGCTCCGTCCGCGCAGGAGAATCGAGCCTCGGAGCAACGCCCTGCTCTGCCGGAAGATCCGTTCCCCCCAGGCGCGCGCAAAAAAAGATCGCTGACAAGCAGCGCGCCGCCGGGCCGCAAGACCCTTCGGCAGCCGCGCAGCGCGGCACAAGGATCGTGCAGCAAAGAAAGCACGCACTCGCAGAGCACAGCGTCCACGCTGCTGTCCGCCAGGGGCAGACAGGAGGCGTCGGCTTGCAGCGCGTTTCTGCCCGGCATTCGCTTCGGCCATGCCGCATGGGCGTTGCGATCCAGGCCCAGAGCGCGGTAGCCTTCCCGGGTCAGGAGCTCCAGGCTTGCGCCACGGCCGCAGCCCAGATCCAGGACAAGGGAGCCGCGTTTCAGGCCGCAACGCTCCGCGCAAAGCGCAAGGCAGCGCCGGGTCAGTCCCGGGCCGCCGGGCCGCCAGAAATCCCCTGCCACGCGCTGAAAATCGCGCTGTTCCCACAAAGGGCTCATTTGTCTTCCAGCAAGGCTTCCACTTCCAGCATCCTGCCCTGGGCCAGTGACCTGGGCACCAGGGTCAGCCCGCATTTCGGGCAACGTGGAAGATACACGTCAAATGCGCTGTTCAGATAGAATGCCTGCACCTTGGCCTGTTCCAGCGGGCAGCGGCATTGGCCGCACACCCACTGGCCCGCGTCCGGCGGATAATTGGGCCCCATGCTCATGCGCTCTGCCCTCCCCGGTTCTGGCCGCTGTCCGCCATGCAGCCGCTCTGGCCGCCGGAACCGGGCACCTGCATCCGGTGGCACCAGGCGTCATGCAGCACCAGCGCGCCGTCTTCATTGCTGTATTCAGCCCAGAAGGTAACATGGCGCGGCCGCCAGGACGCCAGCCAATGCCCGTTTTCCAGATTCTGAAAGCGTCCGCCCCCGGCTTCGGCGGCAGCCACGGCCCCCTCCACGTCCGAAAGCAGAATATGCCGCTCTTCCAGGCGCGCCAATGTTTCCGGGGGCACATGCACAATGGCGGGCGCGGCTTCGTCCGCCTCTGTTCCCAAATATGCGCGCATCAGCCCGCGGCGCAAGGCGGCCCGGTTGGCCCGGCGCGCGGAAAGACCCGGGCCTTTTTGCGTCTCATCCGCGGCGCCCTGATCCGGAAACAGCAAATCCAGCAGATGACGGCAGTTTTTACCGTCCGCAACCAGCCTGTCCCGGCACATGATGCAGGAAGCCAGGGCCGTGTGCGGCAGCCCGGCGGCGCGATGTTCGCTCATGGCCCGCGCCAGATCGGGCTGCGCGCACCAGACAAGGCCGCCGTAGCCGCAACAGGCCGTTGTCGCGCCGGAAAGGCGGGGATCTTCCAGACGCGCGCCGCATTTACGGGCCAGGCTGCGCACGGCGGTCAGCCAGGCCGCGTCCCCGCGGGCCGTGCAGGGATCATGGATCGAAAATACTTCCGGCAAGGCTTGCGTGGATGCTTTTGGCAAGGGCAGGCCGTCCAGCACTTCCCAGACGGAAAGCGCTTTGGCCTCGGGCAGGGCGTCGCGCAATGCGCTCAAGCAGGAAGAGCAGGCCGCCATGATGTGAGGGCGGCCCAGTTGCTCCCACTGCTCCGCGAGCCGCGCCACATGCTCCTTGAAAAGCGTTTCACGACCTGCCCAGCGCGCCGGAATCCCGCAGCAGGAAAGCAGCAGGGCCACGCCTGCCCTTTGCCCGGCCTGATCCTTCAGCGCGTCCCGCATATAGGCATAGAGCGCGGCCACCTGCTCCCCGCGCGAGGCCGCCAGTTGGCAACCGGGAAAGAAGAGCCAGGATGCGGGGCGTCCCTGGGGCAGGGAAACATCCGGCAGGGCCAGGGCGCACTCGGGACCGGAGGCGCTTTCCATGTCTTCAAGCGCGAACTCATGGGCCGAGGGCGGCATGAAGTCGCGCTCCACCATATCCCGGCGCGCGGAAAGGCAGAGTTCCGCCATGGAGAAATTTTCAGGGCAGAGCTCCTGGCACTGGCCGCAGAGCGCGCAGCCGTTGACCAGGGCATTGGCTGTATGCAGGCCCTTGACGATGGAGGCGTTATTGTAGATCTGGCGCGCATAGACCCGGGGATAGCCTTTGTATTTCTGGAGATACGCGCATTCCCGGACGCAGATCAGACATTCGCACTGCAGGCAGCGGGCCGCCTCCCTGGCAGCCTCATTTTCCGTATATATCTCTGCGGCGGGTTCCACGCGCGGCTCAGGCTCCATGCCCTCCAGGGAGGTGTGCAACGGACCCTGCTCTTTTTCGCGCGCGGCCGTCAATGAGACGCCGCCTGCCAGCCGCTCCAGGGTCTGCGCGGCGCGACGCCCCTGCCCCGCCTGTGCTGAGGCCGAGGCATAACGATGGCCGGTGGCAGTGACGCTGAGCCATCCCGCGCAACATATTTTGCCCCGCCAATGCAGGGTGGCAGCATCTATTGCGCTCTCGGGAGGGGCCAAAGCCTGCGCTGCATCCGCGTCGATCAGCACGCCGTCGAATTCCGTTTCAGCGCGCTCCGCCAGGGCGGCGTCCAGAACAGCCTCGCGGAAAAGCACCTGGCGGCGAGCCAGCATCTCCCGATCAGCCGCCAGAGGATCTTGTCCGGTCTCGGCATCTTTTTTCAGAGCCGGATAGCGATCCCGCAAAAATTTCCACGCTTCTCCCTGGTGGAAAACAGTGACCGGGTAGCCCTTGGCCGCCAGATCATGGGCGGCGGCCAGACCGGCCAGGCCCGCGCCCAGGACGGCCATGCGGAACCGTTTGCGCGGCATGGGCAGCAGGCGTTTGCTCTGCTCGCCTGTTGTCACGCAGGCCAGCTCCAGGGCATGGACGGCAAGGCTGCCGCCCAGATCCAAACGCAGGCAGACGTTTTCGCAAGGGTGATCGCAGATGCGCCCGATGATGCCCGGCAAGGGCAAATGCCGTTCCAGAACCTTACGGGCTTCAGCGGGCTTTTTTTCGGCCATGCGGGCCATGAAAGCGCGCACGTCCAAATGGAACGGGCAAGCGGCCCGGCAGTGCGGCGGGCTTTCCTGCGTGCAGCGGGCTTCAATCTCGTGGAGGCGACGTTGATCCATATCCGTTTACTCTGCAAAAGCCGCGGAAAAAAGGGGAGGTTGCCCTCCCCTTTTCTCAGTTGTTGTTACCTGGGCATGGCGGCCAGCACCTTTTCCGGCCGGGCGGGCAAATGCCTGACCCGCGCGCCGCAGGCGTTGGCAATGGCGTTGATGATCGCCGCATGTGGCGCGGAAAGGGGCATTTCGCCCACGCCCGATGCGCCGAAGGGGCCATCCGGCCGCGGGCTTTCCACATAGATGATTTCCATTTCATCGGGAATCATCTTGATGTCGGGTATGCCCGCGCCCGCGATGGTGCTGTGCTTTTTAATGTCCTCATAGTCCTCGCTCAGGGCCAGGCCCACGCCTTGCGCCATACCGCCGTAGATCTGGCCATCAGTGACCGATCTGTTGCAGATGGCGCCGATGTCGGCCACGCAGGTCAGCTTTTCCACCTGGGTTTTGCCGGTATCCACGTCCACGGCCACTTCGGCCAGGAACAGGCCGTACATATAGCAGCAGAAGGGGTTGCCCTGAGCGTTGGCGTCGCAATCCCTGGCCGGGGCGCTCCATTTGCCCGGCTGACGCACGTCGCGGCCCTCCGCCTTCATGCCCGCGTAATCCAAAAAGCCGCCCGCGGGCTTGCGCATGGCTTCGATCAGCGTTTCGCAGGCCACGCGAATGGCATTGCCCACAACCACCTGGGAGCGCGAACCGCCGGCCGGGCCGGAGTTGGGCGCCTTGCTGGTGTCGTTGAGGACCAGACGGATTTTCTCCGCCGGAATCCCCAACGGCCGCAGAGCCGCATGCGCGGTGCCCAGCGTGCCGGCATCCGCGCCCTGGCCGTGATCTTCCCAGCATGCGCCGATGGTCACGCCGCCGTCCTCGTTAAGCTCGGCCCAGGCTTCGGCCGTGTCCGGGCCGTCCAGACCGGCGCCGTAAACGCCCAGAGACACGCCCACCCCGCGCTTGATCCTGCCCTCGGAACTGGCCCTGGCCTTTTCCAGAGCAGCCTTGTAGCGGGGCCGCATCAGCTCGAACATTTCCGGCAGGCTGTACACTTCCGGCTCCTGGCCGGTGGGCGTGGTGTCGCCTTTGCGGTAGCAGTTGAGGGCGCGCAGTTCCAGCGGGTCCATATTCAGCTTTTCGGCCAGCATGTCCATGAGCACTTCCGAAGGGAACTCGCTCTCCGGCGCGCCGTAGCCGCGGAAAGCCGCACCCCAGCAGTGATTGGTGCAGACCGTGCGCCCCTTGCCGCGGATATTGGGGATGCCGTAGCCCGCGCCGATATACTGGGCGCCGCGCAGGGTGAGCAGATCCCCGAATTCGGAATACGGGCCGTGATCCACGGACCAGTCGGTTTCCATGGCCAGCAGTTTGCCGTTTTTATCCGCCGCGTAACGCACCGTGGTCCAGAAGGGCGAGCGCTTGCCCGTATATTGCTGCTGCTGCTCATAGTTGTAGCGCAAATGGCAGGGACGGCCCGTGGCCAGCACGGCCACGCCCAGCAAGGCCTCCATGGTGGGGCTGAATTTATAGCCGAACGTGCCGCCCGTGGTGTTCTGGACCATAATCATATCGTTGGCGAAATCCAGGCCCAGGCCCGGCGCGATCATCAGGCCGTGCAGATGCAGGCCGATGGACTTGGAATGGATGACCAGCTTGCCGTCCTCATTCAGATAGGCATAGCCCACGTCCGGCTCAATGGGCAGATGCGGCTGGCGCTGGGTGTAGAAGCTGTCTTCCACGACCACGTTGTTGGGGTCCTCGAAGAAGGGGCGGGTATCCTGGCCTTTTTCAATGTTCTGATCATAATAGACATTGGGCGTGCCGGGGTGAATCTCAATGGCGTCCGGAGCCATGGCTTCGGGCGCGCTCATATATTCCGGCAGCAGCTCCAGATCAAACCTGACTTTTTCCGCCGCCGCGCGGGCGTTGCATTCACTGTCGGCGCAGACAATGGCCAGAGCGTCCCCGTACTGAAAGACCTTTTCGTCATTGAGGATGGGCCGGTCCCAGCCGTCCCCCTTGTTGGCGGGGAAGGTGATCAGACCGGTGATCCGGTTCTTGCCCTTGACGTCCTTGTGCGTCAGCACCTTGTAGACGCCGGGCATTTTTTCGGCTTCCGAAGTGTCGATGCCCTTGATCAGGGCATGGGAGACTTTGGCCTGAGCCAGGGCCAGATGCAGGGTCTCGGGCGGCAGACGGTACGCGGCGTCGGCCCCGAATTCCGCAACGCCCGTAACCTTGGCCAGCGCGCTGGGCCGCGGCAGGCGCGTGCCCCAGATATGGCCGTCAGCCGGCATCTGGAACTCGATCTCTTCGGGCTTTTTCTCGCCGCGCATGACCGCGGCCGCGTCCATGACGGCGTTGACCAGGGGCTGGTAGCCGGTGCAGCGGCAGATATTGTGATGTTTCTGGAACCAGTCGCGCACGTCCTCCCGGCTCGGATTGGGGGTCACGTCCAGCAGGCCCTTGGCCGAAACAATGAATCCCGGCGTGCAGAAGCCGCACTGCGCCGCGCCGTGATATATCCAGGCCTTTTGCAGGGGGTGCAGGCAGGTGGGCGTGCCGATGCCCTCCAATGTGGTGATGGCGGCATTTTCCGGCACACGGCGCATTTTGACGATGCAGGAGCGCACTACCCTGCCGTCCAGAATAACCGAACAGGCGCCGCACTGGCCCTGACCGCAGCCCACCTTGACGCTGGTGATCTGCAACTGCCCGCGCAGCACATCGGCCAGCATGTCTTCGGGGTTGACCAGCAGTCGTCTGGGAATGCCGTTAATCACAAGCGTTTTTGTTTCCATGGCGACTCCTTAAAAGTAAGAGGCTGACCGCACGTTGGCGGCGCAGCCCGTTTCGGATGCTCATTTGCCGAAAGGGCAGATCGGATAGCGGCACTGCGGGCAAGCGGCGCAAAAACCGCCGTGGCCGAGCGCGACCACATCTTCAGCCGTAACTGTGAGCCCGGCCAGCAGGCGCGGGACCAGCAGGTCAAAAATACTTGCCTTGTGGTACATGACGCAGCCGGGCAGGCCCAGCACCGGCGCCTGCCCCTGGGGACCGTCCATATAGGCCAGCAGGAACATGGCTCCGGGGTAAACCGGCGCGCCGTAGCTGATTATCCGCGCGCCGGCCGCCCGGATGGCGGCCGGGGTTCGATCGTCCGGGTCCACCGACATGCCGCCGGTGACCACCACCATGTCCGCGCCCTGCGCAATGAAATCCCTGATGGCTGTGGCCGTCATGGCCACCTCGTCGCTGGTCAGGGTCTGGCCCAGAACCGTACTGCCCAGCTCGGCGAATTTTTTGCGCAGCACCGGGCCGAAAGCGTCCTGAATCCGACCGTAAAAAACTTCGCTGCCTGTCGTCACGATGCCCACCTGCAATTTCCGCAGGGGCAACACTTCAATGATCGGCCTGGTGAGTAGTGCCTCCACAGCCTGCAGTTTTTCTTCATCAATCAGTAAAGGCACAACGCGGGTGCCGGCCACGGCCCGGCCCTTATCCACCCGCTGCAAGGTATGCAGGCTGGCCAGAGTTATCTCCCCGAGGCTGTTGAGCCGGGTGAGCATGGGCACGTCCACCCGCAACAGCCCCGCGCAGGCGGCGGAAAAATCGATCCGACCTTCTCTGGGCTCGCCTGCTGCAATATTGCGGCCGGCAGCTACCGCGGCTATGCGGGCCGCAGCCTCATTTTCATGCACAAGGCCCGGCTGGGGCTCGAAGACGTACAGATGCTCCTTGCCCACATCCAGCAGCACGGGAATATCCTCCTGACGCACCACATGCCCCTTGCGGAACACCGGCCCCTTGGAGTCGCCCGGCACGATGCGGGTAATATCATGGCAAAGCACGCTCCCCACGGCCTCGCGCACGTTGATGGTTTTCATGGCGGCGTTTTTCGACATGGCCCTCCCCGTTCTTTTTGGTATATGCTTATTTTTACTTTAGCAGTGTTTCAAGAAAAGGGCAAAACAAAAGTTCGGTTATGCAGAATCATGGTAATCACAACATATTGGTTTATAAAAATTTTACCTCATTTTTTCTCACTTTGGGAAAAAAGTAACTGCGTGCGTACAGAGGCGCAGTCTTTGCGGCTCAGGGCCCAAACCGTGGACGACCGGATCACGCGGCATTTGACAGCGGCCCTTTTCTCTGCAAGATGAAGCAAACGCCGCCCTGCTTTTTCAGGACGGGACGGACACGGTTACCTTGCCAAAAGCCGGAGGGCTTGTCATGAGCGCATCCTTTCGTCCCTTGCCTTTGCTGAGCCTGCCCCTGGTTGTGCTGCTGCACGGCTGCGGGCTGTTTGCCGATGCGCCTCCCCTGCCGCCGCAAACGCCGCCCGGCCCGGTGGAGGCCTATATGATTTCAGCCAATCCCGGCGACTCCACGACCATTGACGATCCGAATTTCGGCAAGAATGTGCGAGTGACTCTGGAGAACGGCTTCACCTCGGCCAAAGGCGAGGAGTGCAAACGGGCCAGCGTGCTTTCCGGCCAAAAAGAAGCCGAAGTCGTGGTGATCTGCCGCAACAGCGAGGGAGAATGGCGGATGGCGCCGCGGGTGTGGGGCCACGGCATAGGGCACTAGGGCGTTTTGCTCATGAAATGAGCTAAACGCTCTGGCAGGGCGAAGCCATGCCCGCCGCGCGCGTCAGCCGTTGGCGGCTGTGCCGCCTTACGGATGACGACAGCAGAGATAGGCGCAGGCGAAATTTACTTTCGCCGTGAAGCGCCGGAGCGAGCGTTTAAAAAGCAATATGCTCTAAGACGGCAGGGACTTCACGGCGCGGGGCATGCCCTTGCTTCCGCCGTCTCCATGCGTGATTTCGCCCCCCTGAAGCCCGGCGTAACGGGCGCATTATGAATCGCAAGACCTTACCCTGCATGACAAGCTTGCAGCATTGCCGGAAACAAAAAAATTTCACATGTCGGACGTCATTCTCCGGACTCGCCCGCATGGTATTTTCACCACAAGCCTGTAACCGCCCCATGCAAATCATGCTCAAATCACTTTGCCTTTCTCTTGTCCTGGCCTGCCTGGCGCTCAGCGTGGCAAGTCACGCCGCAGACGCGCCCAAGCCCTACGGAGCCAACCTTTTTCAGGGGAATTTCTCCCAAAGCGGGGAAGGCGCGGCAGTCGCGCCCGGCGACCGGGTGGTCTTGCGGCTCTGGGGCGGCGGCCTCACTGTGGACGATACCTTTATTGTGGATGCCGGCGGGCGCATTGAGCTGCCGGGGGTGGGGCCGCTGTCTGTGGCGGGCATTGCCCACGACAAGTTGGCAGAGGATTTGCGAAGCAAGCTGGCAGCCAGCGGGCACGGCGAAACTCAAATATATGTGGCCCCGCTGGACGCGCGGCCCGTATCGGTTTTTGTAACCGGCGGCGTGGTCAGGCCCGGTCGCTACGCTGTTTCACCGGGCGATCCGGTTCTCAGCCTTCTGGACAAGGCCGGAGGCATTGACCCCCGGCGCGGCAGCTACCGTTCCATCCGCCTGCTGCGCAACGGCGCGCTTGTCGGCAATCTGGATCTTTATCCCTTTGTGCGTGGGGGTGAGTTGCCGGGCCTGCGCCTGCAGGACGGTGATACTCTTGTGGTGGACAGCAAGGGGCCTGCGGTCACGGCCACGGGCGCGGTGCGCAACGAGGCGCGCTTCGAATTTTTCAAAGATCAGGCTACAGGCGCAGCGCTCATGGAACTGGCCGGGCCCGAGAGCCGGGCTTCGCACATCTCCCTTGCCGGAACGCGCAAGGGCGCGCCCTACAGCACCTATCTGCCCCTCAAGGAATTGGCGCATCTGCGTCTGGAAGACGGCGACCGCGTGCAGTTCATGGCCGACGCCACAGGAAATACGATCATGATCGAGGTCCAGGGCGCGGTGCGCGGCTCCTCGCGCTTCCCGGTGCGCCGGGGGGCGCGCCTCAGGGATGTGCAGGACTTCATTGCCGTGGAGCCGGGGCGGGCCAATCTCAAGGCTCTGTACATCAAGCGCAAAAGCGTGGCGGCCCGGCAAAAGAAAGCCATTGCCGACTCTCTGCGCCGTCTGGAGGAAACCGCGCTTACCGCGTCCTCGTCCAGCACCGAGGAATCCCAGATCCGCGCCAAGGAAGCGGAAATGGTGGCCAAATTCGTGGAGCGGGCCAAAAGCGTGGAGCCGGAGGGAGTCGTCGTGCTTGACGACGGCTCAAACAATGCGGATCTGACGCTGGAGGACGGCGACGTTATCGTGATCCCGGCCAAAAGCGACGTTGTTCTGGTCAGCGGCGAGGTGATGGTGCCGCAGGCCATGCTCTGGAGCGAGGAAAAAGATTTGGACGATTATGTCAGGGGGGCCGGGGGCTACGGCAACAGGGCTGACCGCGACAATGTGCTGATTATGCATTCGAACGGCGCAGTTTCCAGAAACAGTGGAAAAATCAGCGCCGGCGATCAGATTCTGGTGCTGCCCAAAGTGGAATCCAAGAGTATGCAGGCAGTCAAGGACATTTCCCAGGTGCTTATGCAGGTGGCGGTATCCACCGGCGCGGTGCTCGGTCTGCCTTTCCTGCAGTAGAGCATTTTCTCTTTGAAAATGCTCTGCTGACGCGAAAGCGGCAGCCGCCGCAACGCGGCGTACATTCAGGCGAAAACCGCGTTTTTCGCCTGAATGCCACTTTTGACTTTCATAAAAAGTCAAAGGTAATCTGCTCTAAGACCGGCTTGCGCAACAGGCAGCGCCCTGCTGGTCTGCCGGGGCCTTCTGGGAAGTTTTCTGCCCATTGCCAGGCCTGCACGCTTCCTCGTCCTTTTCTTCCAGGCGCTTTTTGCGCTCGTCCAGATTCTTCTGCCACGTTTCCGTCACCTTCCGGCGCATGTCCAACTGCATCCGGCGTGTGGCTTTTTGCCCCTTCACCACCTTGCGGATCAGCCGCGTCTCAGCGGGGTCAACGGGCTGCCCGGCTTCCGAGGCACAGGGAGCGAATGCCCCGCGTCAGGGTACAGCCTCCCGGGCCCGTGCTGTGGAGAAAGCAGAACTGTGCATCCGAAAAAGATCACGGAGAAGGCGGCGCGGGCGAGATGAAAGCCCGGCGTACACCGAGGCAATTTTTGTGTATCTTTTGCCTGTCCCATTTCCGCACGCGACTTTTCTTGTCAGGAGCTGACCTTACAGCCTATACTATGAATTGCGCAGGCCGTTTCTTTGTCGGACGGCTCGCGCATCATTCTCTCAAGGAGTTCGTACATGCTGCATTTCAGGCTTGATAAAAATCTGTGCGTTTCCTGCGGGTCCTGTGCCAGGGATTGTCTGCCGCAAGTTATTGAGATGGTGGATCAATACCCTGTGATCCGGAAGGAAGAGCAATGCATACGCTGCCTGCACTGCCTGGCGGTCTGTCCCACAGGCGCTATTTCCATTCTGAACCATACGCCTGCCCAAAGCCGTTCCCTGAAAGGCAATTACCCGACGCCGGAGCAGTTGGAAACATTACTCAAAGGTCGCCGCTCCGTCCGACAGTACAGGAAAAGGAATGTCGACCCCGCTTTGCTCAAAAGAATTTTGGACGCCGCCTCCCACGCGCCCACAGGGGGCAACTCGCGCAAGCTCTGGATAACGGTTATTGACGACATCAAAGTCATGAACGCCTTTCGCGAAGACGTTTACCGGCGACTGGCGGAAGTGACGGCGCAGAATCGCATGCCGGAAAATCCGCGGCAAAAATTTTTCAGCACAGCCCCGGAACTTTGGAAAAAGGAACAAAAGGACGGCATCTTTCGCCATGCGCCGCACTGCATCCTGGTTTCCAACGCCAAGGACGCCACCTGCGTGGAACAAGATCCTCTGATCTATCTCTCCTCTTTTGAATTGCTGGCACAGACACAGGGGCTCGGCACGCTCTGGTGTGGTCTGCTGTACTGGTGCTTACGGCTCGTGCTGCCGGAGTTTCTGCCGCGTCTGGGCATACCGGAAACACATACCCTGGGCTATGCCATGCTTTTCGGTTACCCGGCCGTCAGCTATCATCGGACAGTAGAGCACGGCCCGGCTCAAGTCCATCGTCTTACCTGGCCCACAGTATGACAAGGCTTCGCCCTGTATATTCCCAAGTTATGAAGGAGCAGAAGGGTCATGACGCATGAGGGAGCGGGCCGGGGCGGGGGCAAACGAGAAAGCCCCCGGGCCGGTGGCGTCGGGGGCTTTCTAACAATCTTTGGCAACGGCCTACTTTCCCGCAAGAAGATATGCAGTATCATCGGCGATGGAGAGCTTAACTGCCGAGTTCGGGATGGGATCGGGTGTACCCTCTCCTCCA
>NZ_JAAKEH010000037.1:0-30857 GCF_011039095.1 Desulfovibrio sp. ZJ200
CCCGGCAATGCGGGAGATGCGCCTCAAGGCAGAAAACTTCTGGAAGCCCTCGGCCCTGCGCCTGCGCCTTGCAGTCTCCTTATGGACAGAGCCTACGAAGGCAACGAAACACAACAATTGAGTCGTCGTCTGGGCTATGCGCCAGTAGTCCCTCCCCATCCCTTGCGGCGTAAGCCTTGGAATTATGACAAGGAGTTATACAAAAAACGCAATGAAGTTGAGAGATTGTTTCGACGCTTGAAGGGCTACAGGCGCATAGCAACCCGCTATGATAAGCTTGACGCCTTATTTCTTGGCTTCATTCTGTTTGCCCTCATCGTTGAAGGACTTAAAAAGTGTTAACAGGGCATAGAACATTTTGCTTTTGAAATTATTCAATTTCAAAAGCGGCGTTGCCATCATTTCGCGTCCAGGCTTCAGCCGTTGCGACGAAGGAAGCTACGGATGAAGACAGCAACTGATTACTGCGGCAGCCAGCCAACGCAACCGCTGTCGCTATCCGTAAGCAAGCAAAGCTTGCTAACGGCTACCGCCGGCGCGGGCGTCCGCTCCCGCGGTCGCCAGAGCATTTTTTGATTGAAAATATCTATTTTCAATCTACTCCAGCACGCGCAGCTCCGCGGACAATTGCCCGGAGTTGGAGCGCAGCACCACATAGCCGCCCGCGGCCAGGGCGCCGGGGTTGACCACCACCGTGCGCCCCACGCGATCCACGGCGCGCGCCTCGTGAATATGGCCGCAGAGGCAGATGTCGGGCTGGGCGTCTTCCAGAAACTCGCGCACGGCCATGGAGCCCACATGCGCGCCGCCCGGGATCACGTCGCAGGCCGTGTCCTTGGGCGGATTGTGCGAGACCAGCACCGTATGCGGATAGATACGGGCGCGCTGCCATGCGGCTTCCAGCCATGCGGCAAAGGCGGATTCGGGATATTCGCTGGGCGTGCCGAAGGGCGTGAACGTGGAAGCGCCCACCCCGAAAACGGCAATCTCCGGAGTCAGCTCACGGGTGAAGGTGTGCAGATTCCAGCCTTTTTCGCTGAGCCAGGCGTCCACCTCCGGGCGATCCATATTGCCGATCTGGGCCAGGACCGGGATGTCGTGGGCGCGCAGAGCTTCCATGACCAGTTCGGCCTGCTTGACCCCGCCGGTGATGGTCAAATCGCCGGTCACGATAACCCCGTCGGCCTGAGACAGCTCGGGGATTTGAGCAAAACGCGCGGGCTCGTCGTGGATGTCGCCCACGGCGATCCAGAGGTAGTCCCGGGTATCAGCGCTTGGCATGACGGTACATCCTTTGTTATAGAATTTTTTATGGAAATTCTGCCATAACTCCTGCCAGATGAAAAGAGCCGCCATGCCCGAGAAAGCCGCTGATTCCGCAGAGTCCCTTGCCGCGCAGAAAGCCGCCCTGCGCGAACGCATCCGCAGGCAACGCCGCGAGCAGCCGCCGGGCCTGGCCCGCGCGCGCAGCCTGGAGGCCCAGCAGCGCCTGCTGGATGCCCCATGCTGGGGCGCTGCGCGCTCCGTGGCCCTTTATGTGGCCCTCAAGGGGGAAGTGTCCACCGATGCATTGCTGGAGGCAGCCTGGCAGAGCGGGCGCACAGTCTATCTGCCGCGTGTGCATCCGCACGAGCCCGGCCGCATGAGCTTCGCCGCCTGCGCCGGTTTTGCGCAGTTGCGACCCGGCCCCTTTGGACTGCGCGAGCCTGAGGAAAGCCTGCCCGGCTTTGGAGCGGAAGACATCGGCAATGGTTTTGCCCCGGATCTGCTGGTGCTGCCCGGCCTGGCCTTTGACCGGCGCGGCGGCCGCCTGGGTTTTGGCGGCGGCTATTACGACCGTTTTCTGGATGACGCTAGGCTGCACTGCCCGCGCGTGGGCCTGTGTTTCGCCTTTCAGGTGCTCAGGGAGCTGCCTCTTGAGCAATGGGATCAGCGCGTGCAGTTTTTGTGCACGGAAGAGAGCTTCGTATGTCTGTGAGTTTCCTTCCTTTTGCCTTTCCGGGGCTTGAAAACGTGCGTTGCGTTTTTCAGACCCGTCCGGGCGGGGCAAGCCGGGGCGCATACGGCGGCGGCAATATCTCTTACAGCACGGCCGACGAACCCGCCCACGTAGCGGCCAACCGTTATTCTTTGCTGCAAAGTCTGAAAGCCGAGGGCCTTGACGCCTGGGCCGAGCTCAATCAGGTGCACGGCGACACCCTGGTTTTCGAGCCGGATGCCGTAGGCTGCGAGGCGCAAGCCATAGTGGATGGCGACGGACTGGCCTCGTCGCGTCCGGGCCTTGGCCTGTTGATCAAGACGGCCGACTGCCAGCCCATTTTGCTGGCCCATCGCAGCGGTCGCCACATAGCGGCCTTGCATGTGGGCTGGCGGGGCAATCGTTGCAACTTTCCGGGCACGGGCGTGGCCCGCTTCTGCGCGCATTACGGCCTCAGGCCGCGCGATCTGGCGGCCGTGCGCGGGCCGAGCCTGGGACCGGAAAAGGCGGAGTTCGTCCATTTTGAGCAAGAGTGGAGCGCGGAGTTTCGCCCCTGGTTTGATCCGGCTTCGCGCACAATGGATCTCTGGGGCCTGACCCGCGCGCAATTGCTGGAGGCCGGGCTTCTGCCGCGCCATATCTACAGTCTTGACTGCTGCACTTTTTCACTGCCAGGTCAATTCTTTTCCTACCGGCGGGAAAAGAAGTCCGGCCGCCAGGCCAGCCTGATCTGGATGACAGGCTGAAGTCCGCGCGTACTGATGTCTCAGAGCGTTTTGCTCATGAAAGGAGCTGAACGCCCTAATCTTTCGATGCGTCAGCCCTGTGATCCGGGTCCGGGCCGCATTGACAGCGCGCCGCCCCGCGTCTAGAGTGCTCCCTGGCTACGGTAGCCGGGCTTTTTCCGGCTTGAAAAGGGAATCCCGTGCGAAGCGGGAGCGGACCCGCCGCCGTGAGCCCCATAACCGCATCCCTTTTTGCGCCACTGGTAACGGGAAGGCCGGGACTGCGGGGGGCAAGCCGGAAGACCTGCCGTGCCGCGGAGCCGTTTGATACGGGCTCCGGCAGCGGTGTCTACCGCTCCGGCAACGGGTTTTTGCCGGAAAGGCGGAGGAAATACGGACCTCTTCCATGACGCATGGAAGGGGTTTTTTGTGGCCTGCCGGGCGGCCGCGGCGCGGGACAGCTCGCGGGCGCGCCGTCACAACTGTGCGCAAGGCTCGCTGCAAGCCCTCGGCATGAGCGGGCGGTAAGCCGCCACATGAAGAAAGGCTGCTTTGCAGCGGACGATGTACTGAGGGTTGACCCCAGCAGCAGCCCGGGCGGTTGAGCACATGAGCAAGCCGGATCTGATCCCCGCATTTCCAGGAGCGGCCGCGCAACGCCGCCTGTTATGGGCCTTGGCCGGGCTCGCGGCGCTCTGGCTTTGCTCCCTGCCCCTGGCCTGCCTGCCCGGCCCGATGCCCTTGAGCGCGCCCGAGGTCTTCCGGGCCCTGGCCGTGAATTTCGGTTTTTCGGACGCGCCGCAGAACAGCGCGCAATTTCTGGTGGTGAACCAGATCCGTCTGGCGCGGGTCTGCCTTTCGGCGCTCTGCGGCGGGGCCTTGGCCGTGGCCGGCGTCGCGCTGCAAGGCGTGCTGCGCAACCCGCTGGCAGATCCCTTCACCCTGGGCATTTCCGCGGGGGCGGCCTGCGGAGCCAGCCTCGCCATTGCCCTGGGCGGCATGGCCGGAAGTCAGGTTCATTTGTCCGGCCTGTTCGGGCTGTCCCAGGCGGGGCTGGTGGCTCCGGCAGCCCTGGCCGGTGCCTTGCTGGCGTTGTGCGGCGCGCTTTGGCTGGGCCGGAGCCGGGGAAGCTTCAGCCGGGAGAGCGTGATTCTCGCAGGCATTGCCGTGGCCGCCTTTCTGGGGGCGCTGGTGGCGCTGATCAAGGCGCTGAACGAGGAATCCGTCACCAGCATCGTATTTTGGATCATGGGTTCCCTGCAGGGCCGCGGCTGGGACAGCCTGCCCCTGCTTCTGACCACGCTCGCGCCCGGGCTTCTGGCCGTGGCTCTGGGCTGGCGCGCCCTGGATGTGCTCTCCCTGGGCGACGAGCAGGCCGCGCAACTGGGTCTCAATGTGGGTCGGGCGCGTTTCTGGCTGCTGGCCGGGGCCAGTTGCATGACTGCCGGTTGCGTGGCGGTGGCCGGCGTCATCGGTTTTGTGGGTCTGGTGGTGCCGCATGTGCTGCGCCTGCTGCTGGGGGCCGGGCACGGGCCGTTGCTGACCGGCGCGTTTTTCGGCGGCGGCATTCTGCTGGTCTGGGCCGACGTTCTGGCCCGCAGCGTACTGGACGGCGGCCAGGAATTGCCGGTGGGCGTTGTGACGGCCCTTTTGGGCGGCCCGTTTTTCGCCATGCTGGTGCGGAGGCGCTGATGCTCACGGTGCGCGGGCTCACAGCGGGATACGACGGGCGGCGCGTGCTGCGCGGGGTGAGTTTTGCGGCCCGCGCCGGAGAAAGCGTGGCCCTGCTGGGGCCTAACGGCAGCGGCAAGACAACGCTGCTGCGGGCCATCTCGGGCGTCTTGCGGCCGGAAAGCGGGCATCTGGCTCTCCAGGGCAGACCGCTGGAGCAACTTGGGCCGCGCAGCCGGGCCCGTCTCGCGGCAGTGGTGCCGCAGCGCGGCGAAGTCCCGCAAGGGCTGAGCGTGCGGCAGATGGTGCTTTTGGGGCGCTACCCCTATCTTTCCTGGCTGGGCGGCTACAGCGGCCGGGATTACGCGGCGGCGGAAGAGGCTCTGGCCGCCACGGCCGCGTTGGATCTGGCCGAGCGCCGGGTCAGCGAGCTTTCGGGGGGGGAGCTGCAACGCGTGCTGCTGGCGCGGGCGCTGGCCCAGCAAAGCCCCCTGCTTCTGCTGGACGAGCTGGCTGCCGGTCTGGATCTGGCCCGCATGGTGGAATTGTTCGATCTCTTGGAACGCTGCCGGGCCGCCGGGACCTGCGTGCTGATGGCCATGCACGATTGCAACCTGGCCGCGCTGTATGCCACGCGGCTGATCGGTCTGAAAAACGGGCGTGTGCTGTTTGACGGCCCGGTAACCCAAGTCTTTACGGAGGAGCGACTCAGTGCCTTGTACGATCTTCCCATCCGGGTTTTTCCGCATCCGCAATGGGGGCTGCCCCAGGCGCTGCCGGGCCGCGCGGCCGGCCCGTGGAGCCATGCCGCTTCTTTTGCTCAGCCTTGCGGCTGCGCTGCCGCCGCCCCCGGCCCTGGCCGTGACGCCGGCTGTGCCCCGGAGCGAATGCCAGACCATTGCCGGCACAACGGCGGACAGCCCTGACAGGAAAAACAGCGCTCCGGCCCGGCTCTGCGTCACGGATGACGCGGGCGTCACTGTGATGCTGGAGAAACCGGCCACGCGGATTATTGCCCTTTACGGAGCCTACAACGAGCTGCTGCTGGCCCTGGGCGCGGGCGATCTTCTGGTGGCCCGCACCGTGGCCGACGCGCGGCTTCCGCAATTGGCGGAACTGGCGGATCTGCCCGTCATCGGCACGCATATGCGCCCCAATGCCGAGCTGATTGTGGGGCAAAAGCCGGATCTGGTGCTGCAACTTTCCGGCCGCAAAGAGGCGCGACTTCAGACCGAGGCCCTGCGCAAGCTGGGCATCAATGTTCTGACATTTGAGATGAATTCTTTTGAGCGGATGTTCGACGTGCTGGGGAAAATCGCGCTGCTCACGGGCCGGGAGCAACAGGCCGCCGCGCTGATCCGGGGCTGGCGCGGCCGCCTGGCCGCGCTCAAGGCCCGCCATGCCGGGCAAAGGCCGGTGCGCGTCTTTTACGAGGTCCGCTATCCGAACCTGCTGGCTGCCGGGAAGGGCAGCATCGTCGATGAGATCATTGCCTATGCCGGGGGCGCAAATGTGGTCCGGGAAGAGAAAAAGCTGGTGCGTATCAACGAGGAGGCCTTGATCCAGGCCGACCCGGACGTGTACCTGCTTCAGAAAGGCCCCATGAATCCCGATCCCGAGCCTTTGGAGCGGCGGGCCCATTACAGGGATCTGCGCGCCGCGCGCGCGGGAAGGGTGCTGGTTGTGGATGAGGATCGCTTTGCCCGGCCCGGTCCCCGCGCTGTGGAGGCGGCGGAGGAGTTGGAGCGTTGGCTGCATCCGCAAGCACGTTGAAAAAGTTCTTCCGCCCCTTGGCACTGTCCGGGGCGCGGGCTTGTGTTCCATGCCCCGGGCGCAGGGGCCGGGCGTTTTTTCTGAAGGGGATTTTTTCAAAGCGAGTTGAACGATGATGACCGGAACTCTTTACGGCATCGGCGTTGGCCCGGGCGCGCCGGATTTGCTGACCCTGCGGGCCGTGGCTGTGCTGCGCAGCGTGGATGTGATTCTGGCCGCCGCCTCGCCGCGCAATGATTATTCCGCGGCGCTGGAAACCGCGCGCCCGCATCTGCGGCCCGAGACGCGTTTGTTGCGTTTGGAATTTCCCATGACCCGCGATGCCGGCACGCTGCGCGCGGCCTGGCAAAAAGCCGCGCAGGCCGCCAGAGAAGTGCTGGAAGGCGGGGAAAGCGCGGCTTTTCTGACCATCGGGGACCCGTTGATCTACAGCACGTTCGGCTATCTTTTGCGCACCTTGCGGGAAAGCGCGCCGGATCTGCCCGTGGAAATCGTGCCGGGAATCACCTCCTTTCAGGCCGCGGCGGCGCGTACCGGCACAGTCTTGTGCGAAAGCGGCGAAACGCTGCGCATCCTGCCCGGTATCAACGGCTGCAACGATCTGGCGGAAGAACTGCGCCATGCTGACACGGCCGTGATTCTCAAGGCGTATCGTAATTTTCCGGCCATCAGTGAAGCTCTGCGCGGCGCGGGCCGCAGCGCGAGCTCCCTGCTGGTCAGCCATGTGGAGCAGGCAGAAGAAAACATCCGCCGCGGCATGGACGCGGTGGACGGCACGCCGCCTTATATGTCATTGATTTTAAGCCGGAAGCCGGAATCCGGCCCGGAAAGAGGACGCTGAGGACAAGCCGGAGCGTGTAGCTGATTTCATGAGCAAAACGCTTCAGGGTTATTCAGCAGATCCGGGGCAGTTGGGCGCCTTCCAGCATACCCAGGAGGCGCTGCCCGCCGATGCGGGTGCGCAAGGAGACCCGGCCGGGCTTGCCGTTGCCTACTGTGCCGATGCGCGCGGCCTCGGCCCCGTGCGGGGAGGCCCGCATGGCCGCCAGCGCGGCCTCGGCGCGCGCTTCGGGCAGAATGCAGATGCACTTGCCTTCATTGGCCAGATAGAGCGGGTCCAGCCCCAAAAAGGAGCAGCCGTTTTTTACGGCTTCGTGTACCGGAATGCGCTCTTCTTCAATGTCGATGCTCACGCCGGACTGTTCCGCGATTTCATTGAGCGTGGTGGCCAGGCCGCCGCGCGTGGGATCGCGCAGGACATGCACCTGGCCCGCGGCGGCGATTACCTCCGCGATCATCCGGTTCAGCGGCGCCGAGTCCGAGGCCACGTCCGTGAGAAAGGAGAGATTTTCGCGGCTGCCCATGATCGTCAGGCCGTGATCGCCCAGCGCGCCGCTGATCAGCACCGCGTCGCCGGGCCGGGCATTGTGCCCCGAAGGAGCGGGAGCAGTGAAAACTTCACCGATGCCCGTGGTATTGATGAAAATTTTGTCGCAGGCTCCGCGCGGCACGACCTTGGTATCGCCGGTCACGATGCGCACCCCGGCAGCGCGGGCCGCTTGCGCCATGTCCGCCGCAACGCGCTCCAGCGTCGCCAGGGACAGGCCTTCTTCCAGAATGAAAGCGCAACTCAGGTAGCGGGGCCGCGCGCCGAGCATGGCCACGTCGTTGACCGTTCCGTGCACGGCGAGGCTGCCGATGCTGCCGCCCGGAAAAAAGAGGGGCGTCACCGTGTAGGAATCCGTGCTCATGGCCAGGGGGCCGCGCAGATCCTCCAGCAAAGCCGCATCGTCCAGACGTTCCAGGAGGGGATTGGCGAAATGGCGGAGGAAACATTGGGCCACCAGGCGTTGCGAGGCCCGGCCGCCGCTGCCCGCGTCCAGCAGAAGACAATCATCCATGAATCACTGCTCCCCGTATTTGAAGTAGGCCGCGCAACTGCCTTCGGTGGAAACCATGCACGGCCCCACGGGCGTGGCCGGCGTGCATTTTTTGCCGAACAACGGGCACTGCGGCGGCCGGATTTGCCCCTTGAGCACCTGGCCGCAGCGACAGCCGGGCAAGGGGCGCGTTTCCGGCAGGCGCAGGTCAAGGCGGATCAGGGCGTCCAGATCGGCATATTCGGGCCGCAAGGCAAGGCCGCTGCGCGGGATGCGGCCAAGGCCGCGCCAGAGCGCGTCAGAGGGGGTGAAAAACTGTTCCATCAGAGCGCGGGCGCGCGCGTTGCCTGTGTCGCTCACCGCGCGGGGATAGGCGTTGATCACGGCCGGGGCCCTGTCCCGCAGTTGCTCGGCCATGATGCACAGGGCCAGCAGGACGTCCGCGGGCTCAAAGCCGCCCACAACGCCGGGCATGTGATATTCGTCGGCCAGAAAGGCGTAGGGCGCAAGGCCCAGAACCGTGGAAACATGGCCGGGCAAAAGAAAGGCTTCCACAGCGCAGGAGGCGTCGTCAAGCAGCGCGCGCAGCGCGGGCGGCACCAGCTTGTGCAGGGAGAGCACGCAGAAATTTTCGATTTTTTTTTGCCGGGCCGTGAGCAGGGTGGCGGCCACGGTGGGAGCGGTGGTTTCAAAGCCGATGCCCAGAAAGACCACCAGATCGCCGGGGT
This sequence comes from Desulfovibrio sp. ZJ200, assembly GCF_011039095.1. NCBI lineage: Bacteria > Pseudomonadati > Thermodesulfobacteriota > Desulfovibrionia > Desulfovibrionales > Desulfovibrionaceae > Desulfovibrio > Desulfovibrio sp. ZJ200. Next base: position 8,756 of record NZ_JAAKEH010000037.1, read on the forward strand.
TGTTTTTGGCGAGCGCAAGCGCGTCCAGGGCCGAATAGACGATTTCCACCCGCGCGCCCTGGGCTTGAGCGTGCTTGAGGCTGCGGCCGTCCGGGCCCGGCACGCGCAGCAGATCCCCGAAAGTGGCCACAATGACCTTGTCCCGTCCGGCCAGATCCAGAAATGCCGCCACTTCCGCGTCATGGGTCACGCACACCGGGCAGCCCGGCCCGGAGAGATGCGTGACAGAGGCGGGCAGCAAAGAGCGCAGGCCGCTTTGAAAAATGGCCACCGTATGCGTGCCGCAGACTTCCATGAATCTCATGGAATGCCCGTCCAGAGCGGTTTCCAGACGTTGAAGCAGGGCGCGGCAGAGCTGGGGAGCCTGAAAAGCGCTGTTGAGTTGCATGTATGCTCCGCGTGCGGCCGGGCCTGGTGCGCTGTGCGGAAAGAATTTTCACAGGAAGGGTGCGCGCCGACGACCGCTGTGCCTCTTCATAAACCCGGAGATCTTTTTTGGCAAATGGCGGCTCGTCCCGCCTGGAGCATTTTCTCTTTGAAAATGCCCTGCTGACGCGAAAGCGGCAGCCGCCGCAACGCGGCGTACATTCAGGCGAAAACCGCGTTTTTCGCCTGAATGCCACCTTTGACTTTCATAAAAAGTCAAAGGTAATCTGCTCTGGAGAACGCTCCGCAAGGGCACGGTCCTTTGCTCGCGAATTGCGGAAGGGCGTAGCGTCCCTCGGCAGGCTCCCTTGCAGGCCCGTTGCGCGCTTATGCCAGCGGCGCGAGGTTAAGCCCGGCATCCACCGGCAGGCCGCACATCAGGTTGGCGTTGGCCAGAGCCTGCCCCGCGGCGCCGCGGCAGAGATTGTCAATGGCCGCGAGAATGATCAGTCGCCCGGTGCGCGGGTCCACTACCAGGCCCAGATCGCAGAACATGCTGCCGCGCACATAGCGCGTTTCCGGCAGGCTGCCCTTGGGCAGCACGCGAATCCAGGGGCTGCGCTCCCACACGCGGCAAAAGGCCTCGTGCACGGCATCCAGAGTGGTCTTGGGGTTTTTGAGCCTGGTGTAGATGGTGGAAAGAATGCCCCGGTTCATGGGCAAAATATGCGTGTTGAACGAGATCCGCACGTCGCGACCGGCCAGCAGGGAAATTTCCTGCTCTATTTCAGGGGTATGCCGATGCCTGGGCAGGCCGTAAGCCCGGAAGTTGTCCGAGACTTCGCAAAAAAGCGTGGGCAGCGCGGCTTTGCGCCCGGCGCCTGTGGCGCCGGATTTGGCGTCCACCACAATGTCCGCGCTTTCGATGAGGTCACTCTTCAAGGCGGCGTAAAGGCCGAGAATGACTGAAGTGGGGTAGCAGCCGGGATTGGCGGTCAAGGCGGTATGGGCAAGATCCGCGGCATAGAGCTCGGGCAGTCCGTAAACGGCCCAGCGCAGCAAATCTTTGCGGCTGTGGGCATGCTTGTACCACTGCTCGTAGACTGAGGCATCATGGATGCGGAAGTCCGCCGAAAGATCCACGACTTTGGCCCCGGCGTCCAGCAGCGGCCCGGCCATCTCCATGGCCGTGCCGGCGGGCACGGCCAGGAAAACCAGATCACACCGCGCGGCGGCCTCTTTGGGCTCAAAGACGCTGATCACAACGTCCGAACCAGGCAGATTTTCCAGAAAGGGATAAAATTCCCCCAGACGTCTTCCGGCCTCGGCTCTGGAGCAGGCCAGGGCAAGCTGCATGGCCGGATGAACGGCCAACAGCCGGGCCAGTTCCATGCCCGCATACCCGGTAATGCCCACCAGCCCCACATTGAATGTCTTCATGCCCGGCAGTCCTTATGCGTGTTCGCCGCAGGTTTTTTTGCAATCCGGCCCGCACTTGATCACATATTTCATGCGCAATTCATATAAAATGCCGTCCAGAAGCCGGCGCTCCTCTTCTTCAAGACAGCGGGAGGTTTTTTGCCGCAACATGTCCAGCACGTCAATATTATGGCGGGCCAGAAGCAAATCCTGTTCCAGACGACCGGTTTCAGGGTTGGGCACTTCGCCCAACTGCACCAGGGCCGAAGAGGCCAGGGAAAGAATAAAGGTGGAAAAGGTCACTTCGGGCATGGGCCCTTCGGTCGGGGGCTGGCAGCCGCACGTTTCTTGACTCATGACAACCTCATTTTTTGCTGCATGGTCTGCAGGTAGAGTGCTACACTGAATTATCCCGACAGTTAAGTTTTTTTTATGGGCTGGCAAGGCGCGCGCAAATATGGCCGAGGCGCGAACGGTACCTGCCCGGGAAGCGGATGCCGCTTAGAGCATTTTCTCTTTGAAAATGCTCTGCTGACGCGAAAGCGGCAGCCGCCGCAACGCGGCGTACATTCAGGCGAAAACCGCGTTTTTCGCCTGAATGCCACCTTTGACTTTCATAAAAAGTCAACGGTAATCTGCTCTATGGGGTGAAAGCAGCGCGGAAGCAGACGGGCAGCACAAATTTTTTCAATGCCTCGCCGCACTTGACACGGAGAGTCACACGAAGAGGGACATTCCCCCGAACAGATTTTTAGAGCGTTTTGCTGATTTCATGAGCAAAACGCGCTAACTGTGAATCAGGGGCAAGGGCTCGCCGGGTTTGCCAGCCAGTGCGGCGCGGTATGCGGCCAGGGCCTGCTCCAGGTAGTCGCGCGCGCCGGAAAAACCGCCCGCCTCGGTGATGCTGCGTTCAAGGGCGTACAAAGCGGCCGCCACATCGGCCCAGTCCACCCAGCCCATATGGCCGATGCGCACGATCCGGCCCTTGAGCTGATCCTGCCCTCCGGCCATGCATACGCCGTATTTTTCGGCGGCCAGGCGCAGCACTTCCACGCCGTCCACGCCCTGGGGCAGAAGCACGCTGGTGATGCCCCAGGCAAAGTGCTCGGGCGCGAAAAGCTCAAGGCCCAGCGCGTGCGCGCCTGCGCGGGTGAGCATGGTCAGGGCCCACTGCTTGGCGTAGATGGGTTCCAGCCCGTTCTCCAGCAGCATGTCCAGGCTTGCGTCCAGGCCCAGAATCAGACCCACCGGCGAGGTGAACAAGGTCTGGCCTTTTTCCAGTTTGGCCCGCTCCTGGGGCAGATTGAAATAAAAACAGCCCGGCGTCACGCTTTCGGCCTTTTTCCAGGCGCGATCCGAAAGAGCCAGCAAAGCCAGGCCGGGCGGCAGCATCAGGCCTTTCTGCGAACCGGTGAGCAGACAATCCAGACCCCAGGCATCCAGCGGGCAGGGCGAAAGGCCCACGCCGGAAATGCCGTCCACCAGCAGCAGCGTGTTCCGCTGCCGGGTGATATGGGCCACTTCCCGGACGGGGTGCAATACGCCGGTGGATGTCTCGGAAAGCTGAATCAGCACGCCCGTGATGCCGGGATCGGCCGTCAGGGCTTCTTCCACGGCTTCAGGCCGCACGGCACGGCCCCAGGGCACAGGCAGCGTCGTCACTTTCAGACCGCGCGCCGCGGCAATCTGCGCCCAGCGCTGGCCGAACTTGCCTGCATCCACCACCAGAACTTTCTCGCCGGGCTGAAACAGGCTGTACACGGCGGCGGTCATGGCTCCGGTGCCTGAGCAGGAGAGCGGCAGCACCGGCCCGGCTGTGCCGAACAGCAGCCGCAACCGTTCCTGAACCCGGCCCATGACTGCCTTGAATTCCTTTTTGCGATGGTGAATCATGTCTCTGGCCAGGGCCAGGCGCACGCGCTCCGGCAGAGGCGTGGGGCCCGGGGTCAGCAGGCGAAACTTGTTGAGCATGGCAGACTCCGTGAAGGTTTAGCCCACCTGGGCGATGAAGCACTTCAGATACGCGGTTTCGGGCATGGCGCTGTGCACCGGATGATCAGGCCCCTGGCCGCCCGCGAAAAGCAGCCTGGCGTGCAGCCTGCGCCGCGCGGCAGCCTGCGCCACGCAGCCGCGCAGGGCTTCGGCCGGGAGATGGTGCGAGCAGGAAGAGCTTGCCACTATGCCGCCGGGCGTCAGCAGCCGGAGAGCCAGGGCATTGATCTTGCGATAGGCCGCAAGGCCCTGGGCGACATCCTTGCGGCGCTTGATGAAGGCCGGCGGGTCCAGGCAGATCAGGGAAAAGCGTCGGCCTTCCTCATACAGTTCGTTGAGCTGCTGAAAGGCGTCGCCGCAGATTGTCTCAGCCGGGCAGGCCGGCGCATTGACCGCTGCGTTTTCACGCGCCAGAGCCAGGGCCTGGGGCGAGGCATCCAGAAACGTGACGGATCTGGCCCCGGCAGCGGCGGCCGTGACCCCAAAGCCCCCTGCATAGCAGAAGATATCCAGCACGTCAGCGCCTTGGGCATAGCGTGCCGCTTCCCGGCGATTGCCGCGCTGATCGTAAAACCAGCCGGTTTTCTGGCCTGTGGCGCAGGGCGCGCGGAAACGGCAGCCGTTTTCCGGCACCAGCAGGCGCCGGGGCAGCGCGCCCCGGCTTTGCGGTTCGCGCGGCAGGCCTTCCAGGCCGCGAGCGGCCAGATCATTGTCCCAGAACAGTGTAGCCGGAGCGAGAATTTCGTCAAGGCATGCCTCAATGATTTCGCGCCGGGCTTCCATGCCCGCAGTGCTGATCTGTATGGTCAGGTGATCGCCGTAGCGGTCAATGACCAGACCGGGCAGAAAATCGCCCTCGCCGTGGCAGAGCCGGTACCAGGGCCCGGGATAGAGCCGTTCGCGCAAGGCCAGCGCCGCGCCCAGGCGTTGCCGCAACAGGGCCGCGTCCAGGGGCTGCCCGCCCTGGCGGGAATGCAGGCGCGCGCAGATCAGCGAGGCCGGATTCAGGCAGGCGCTGCCCAGCGTAGCGCCGCGCGCGTCGCAGAGCGTGGCTTCCTCGCCGGGCGCAAAGTCCGTGAGCGGGCTTTTTTGCACGTCCACTTCATTGCTGAATACCCAGAGATGCCCTGCGCGCAGGCGGCGGTCTTCATTTTTTTTGAGCCAGAGTTTACGCATGTGTCACAAAGGGGAAAGTGGTGCGAAAAATTACGGCTGCGCCTTCAATGCGGCGTTGAGGCGCTCCATCTCCCGATCCAGGGTTGTGTCGCCGGCTTGCGCCGAAACGCGCACCAAGGCGCCCGCATCCCCGGCCCTCAGCGCGTCCAGCACGTCTCCCGGCCGGCAGCTTTTGCCGGGGAGACTGGTGAGCTCAAGCGTGCCGGGCCGGTTCACGAATGTTTCCAGAGCTGCGGCAATGGCCCTGTTTTCCGGCGTATCCAGAGCGCAGATGGCCGCAATGCCCGCCTTGAACGCGCTGACGGCCATGTCCGCCGGGGCCGTTGCAAGCGCCAGCCGGGCCATGAGCCCGCGATCCTCGTACTTCAGCTTGAAATCGCTGTAGCTCTGGCTCAGCAGGGCTTCGCGCCTGTTCATGCCCCGCGTGTTGCCGCTGGTCAGCAGCGTGCAGCGCAGATCGCCCAGGCCCTCGGCTTTGATGACGGTTTTTTTCAGGATCGCGTCCTTTCCCTGCCCCTCAACAATGATTTTTCCATCCAGGCGCAAGATGTCCAGGCCGGGCAGGGAAAAGCCCGACGCATCCGTGAACAGGCGCAGAGGCAGAGCGAAGCCGGAAACGTGGAGGCTGGAGCGAAGGGGGGTGTTGGAGAGCCAGTCAAGGCCGAGCTCCTTGAGTTCGGCCGGGCCTGCCTGCGTGGAAACCGTCAGGCCATGCAGGCGCAGTTCACGGAACAGGGGCTCGCCCGTTGCAAACATTTCCCCTGCCAGGATTTCCACGGCCATCCTGTCAGGCAGGGGCAGGGTGGCCTGCTCGGCAAAACGCCGCAGCAGCACTTTGCCCGGCAGCAGTATGCCGTGTTGGCTCAAGGCATCCAGGCGCAGAACCTCCCGATCAGCAACGCGAAATTCCAGATTGGCGAGGGTGAGTTCTTCCAGGCTGCGGTCATGCCAGTTCCGCGCAAAGACTTCCCTGACCCGTATCTGCTCGGGCCGGCTCACGGTGGGGATGTCCACGTTGAGAAAAGAGGCGCGGGCCTCCGCAACGCTGATTCGGGAAAGAAGGCTGCAAGGCTCAAGGGAGCCCTGCCCCTCAAGCAGTGCCGCCACAAGGGAACTTTGCGCGCGGATTTCGCTTATCTCCGCGCGCTGGACGCCGGTTTTGCTTCGCGGCGTCCGGATACGGAGATTGCGCAGCACCACATTTTCGGCCACGGGCAGCATGCCGCTTTGCGGCAGAATCGCGCCGCGCAAAGGCGTACAGGCCAGCAGGGCCCGCCAGGGAAGACGCAGGGAAATTTCCGCTATGTGGCAGGTCACGGGCCCCTGCGGCGGCAAGGCTTGCATTTCCAGGCCGCGCGCCAGCACGCGCCGGGAAAAAGGCGAAAAAACCACCTCGCGCGCGCGGGCCTGAGTCGCCACGCCGTCCGCAAAGGCCGGCGCGGCCAGACTGCGCCGCAACTGCTCCTCCACGTGCGGGCGCAGCCAGAACTGGGCGGCCAGCGCAAGGGCCAGTGCCGCGGCCAGCAGGGGAGCAAGGAGCAGGAAGGTTCTTTTCATGGGGCGCTATTGTGCCGGGGCTGCGGCTGCCGCGTTCAAACTGTCGATCTGCGCCTCCAGGCTTTCCTTGCCGGGCTGCGCCGTGACGGTGAACAGCGCGCCCGGATTCCCGCCCAGCAGACCTATAAAGTCCAGAATGCGGAACGTCTTGCCCGGCTTGCTTTGCGTTTCAAGGACGCCCGGCATGGTTACAAAGGTATCCAGGGCCTTGCGGATGGCCGGATTTTCCGGCGCAGGCCCGGAGCAGAATGCGGCAATCGCCTCCTTCAGGATCGGCGTGGCCTCCCGGGCCGAAGGCAGGATGTTTCCGGCCAGATACGCCATGAGCCCCTGATCCGCGTACTTCAGGCGGACATCCCGGAACGCGCTGCCCAACAGGGCCTGTCCGAAGGTCAGCGCCCCCGCCTTGCCGGAAATCACGAAGTCGTACTCCAGAGCGCCGAGAGCCGCGGCGCGGATCGTGCCTTGCTCGCGCATGGCGTCCGCGTCCTGAGCCGCGAAACTCAGGGCCGCGTCCAGAACCAGCGCGGGCAGTCCGGGGAACGCCAGGCCGCTCTTGCGTTGCACGAGGGCCGTGGGCAGGGAAAGGGCATCCACGCTGAAACTGTAATGCAAGGGCGCGTTGGACTGCCAATGCAAGGCGGCCTTGCCGATCGTCACGGCCTGGCCCGCCATGTCGTCCAGGGCAACGCGCAGATCCGCCGCGCTGAGTTCCCTGATCAGAGGCTCGCCGCTGGTGAACATGCGCAGCAGCAGGGTCTGCAAGGCCCTTTGATCGGGATTGGGCCGGCAGGCCTGGGCCATCAGCTCACGCAGAGCCGCTTCTTCCGGAAAGGTGATGCCTTTTTCAGTCAGGTTGCCGAGCCGCAAAAATCCCTGGCCGTCCACGTTCAGGTTGAGACCGTTCAGGGACGCTTCCTGCAGGCTGCGCCCTTCCCAGTTGCGCATGCGTATGGATTCGCAACTGAAGTCCACAGTGCCGTGGCCTTTGGGAATGGCGCTGTTTATGCGTATATCCGACACGCGCAGTTCCTTGATTCCCATGCCGTAGAAAATCTCCAGCACGTCCGGGAAAGGCTGCGCGCGCGGCGTGTCCCCCCGGCTCTCCCGCGCGTCCAGCAATTGCCTGAGCAAGGCGCTGTCCATGCGGATACCTTCCGCTTCCTTGCTTTTCACGGTGCTTTGCGTCCTGATGGGGCCCTGGGCGAGAAAGCCCGCGACGTTGGAAAGGCGCACGTCCTCGCCGATGGTGATCATGCCCGTTTCGGGCAGTGCCAGGCCGCGCAGGGGCGTGTACAGCAGGAGCGCGCGCAGGGGCAGCCGACAGGAGGCCTCTTCCAGGGTATAGCGCACCTCCCCGGGAGCGGGCTGCCGCTCTGGCGTGCCGCTTTCCAGGGCCCGCGGGTCCATTGTGCCGCGCATTTCCAGACCGCGCAGGGTCAGGCGACGGGAAAAGGGGGAAAATGCAATTTCCCGCACTTCGGGCGGGGAAAAGCGCAGATATTTCGTAGCGGCGGCTTCCGGCAGCTCAGCCAGCTCCCGGCGCGCCATTTCCTCCACCCTGGGGCCGACCCAGAAGCTCAGCGCCGCGATTCCGGCCAGAATCAGGACTGCCAGAACAAGAAGCGCGCGGAAAAGATTTTTCATGCCTGTTTTTCCTTATGCGTCAGTCCACCCGGTGATGACAGCCCAGGCTTACAGGATTGCGCATGGCCGCCTGGGTGATCACATAGGCCGTCTGCGAGCCGTGAAAGAGATCCACCAGACGCCGCGAGATATGCGTGCGAATGTAAAAATCGTGAATGTGGCGCACCAGATCGCGCATGTCTTCAAAGGCGCGCCGCAGCCGGGCCTCGGTGCGCGCGATGCCCACATAGTTCCACATGGTGTTGCGGATGTTGGTCCAGTCCTGGGCCACCAGGGCCGGGTCGTCGCGGCGCTCGTCGCCTTCGTGCTGCCAGTCCGGAATGGCGGCTGCCAGGCCCTTGGGCATGGAAGTGCCGGATGCCGCGCGCCGGGCCAGATCCCGCCCGCAGCTCACGCCCCAGACCAAAGCCTCCAGCAGGGAAGTGCTGGCCAGGCGGTTGGCGCCGTGCAGGCCGGTGCAGGCGCATTCGCCGATGGCGTAAAGGCCGGGCATGGAGGTGCGGCCCCGCGTATCGGTCAGCACGCCGCCGCAGAAATAGTGCGCGGCAGGCACCACCGGGATGGGCTCCTTTCGGATGTCCAGCCCTGCTTGCCTGCATTCCTCGAACACCGTGGGGAAGCGGGTGGGCAGATCCTGCTTCACGCCGCTCACGTCCAGAAAAAGGCAGGGCGCGCCGCTGTGCAGCATTTCTTCCATCATGGCCTGGGCCACCACGTCGCGGGGGGCAAGATCGCCCCTGCTGTCATGGCGGAGCATAAAGGGGCGGCCGTTGTGATCCAGCAGGCGCGCGCCTTCGCCGCGCATGGCCTCGGTGATCAGCGGGCGGCGGTTGTTGCGCTCTTCATACAGGGCCGTGGGGTGAAACTGCATGTACTCCAGATTGGCCAGATTCACGCCCGCGCGAAAGGCCATGGACACGCCCGCGCCCACGCAGCCCGGCGCATTGGTGGAGTGCAGAAAAACCTGACCCACGCCGCCGGTGGCCAGCACGGTCCAGTCGGCCAGAATGGTCTCCGGCTCGCCGCTTTGCTCGTTGAGCACATAGGCCCCCAGGCAGCGGTTGGTTACCTCGTAGCGGTATTGAGAGCTTTTGGCGTGGTGCTGGCTGGTCAGAAGGTCAATGGCCGCGCGCCGGTGCAGACAGGTGATGCGGGGATGCGCCTGCACCTGGGCCGTGAGCCCGTCCATCAGGGCCCGGCCGGAATAATCGGCCCGGTGCAGGATGCGCGGCGCCGAATGGCCGCCCTCACGGGTCAGATTGAAGCTGCCGTCGGCATTGCGGTCGAATTCCACCCCGGCGCGCCTGATCAGCATTTCATCCACGCAGGCCGGGCCCTGGCGGCAGAGCCAGCGCACAGCCTTGCGATAATTGCAGTAGTGCCCGGCCACCAGGATGTCTTTTTCCAGAGCCGCGGCGTCGCGGAGGCTTTCAGGGTCGTCTGGCGTGGGAGCGGCGCGGTAGATGATGCCGCCCTGGGCCAGTTCGGAATTGCCGTCCGCCAGTTTGTCGCCGGCATTGAGCAGCAGCACGTCGCAACCGGCGTCGGCAAGGGTCAGGGCCGCGGTGCAACCGGCTACGCCGGAACCGATAATCAGGATGGGCACATGGCGGCGGGTGGGAGTCACGGGAAAATCCTCATTAAGCGCAGGCTTCCAGCATGCGGGTTAGAGAAAGACGGGCAGGTTCGCAAAGCGCGGCTTTCACAGTGAGGGGCGCGGCCTGCCCTTGGGCAATGGCCGAGAGTGTAGCCGAAAGTTTTTCTTCCGTCACCTTGGCCATGTCCGGGCAGAAAGCCCGGCCCAGCGGCAGGATGCGGCAGCGCCCGGCATGGCGGGCCGCCAGTCGTGCAACCAGATTGTTTTCCGTGCCGATGATCAGCGTGGAGCCCGGCGCCTCCTCGGCCAGCCGCGCGGCATCCTTGATCAGAAAGGAGGTGGAGCCGGCCGCGTCGCAGACGTGGATGACTTCCGGCCGGCATTCGGGATGCGCCGTTATCCGGCAGCCGGGATGGGCGGCGCGCGCGTTCGCCACCTGCGCGGGCGTGAATCGGGCATGGATGGCGCAACAGCCCGGCCAGAGCAGCAGCGGCCGGCCCAAAAGAGCGCTTTCGGGCTCTGCAAGGCCCTGGCCGCTCACCTTGAGGATATGTTGGTCTTCCGGCGCAAGGCCCAACTTTTCAGCCGTGTTGCGGCCCAGATGTTTATCCGGCAGAAAAAGCACGCCGTCGCCCCGCTCCAGGGCCCAGCGCAGCATTGTCTCGGCATTGGCCGAGGTGCAGACCGCGCCGCCGTATTCCCCCACCACGGCCTTGAGCGCCAGCGTGGTGTTGACATAGGCCAGGGGCACGATGCGGCGGCCTGTGGCCGTCAATTGTTCCAGCACGCGGCGGGCCAGCCCGGCCGGGCTCATCAGGGACATCATGCAGTCGGCCGCGGGAGCCGGCAAATGCACGGCCTGGCCCGGCTTGGCCAGAAGCGCCGCGGATTCGCCCATGAAATACACCCCGCAGAAAACAATATGCGCGGCCTCAATGCCCGGCACCTGGCGGGCCAGTTCCAGAGAATCGCCCGTGATGTCGCAATGAGCCACTACCCGGTCGTTCTGATAGTGATGCCCCATGATGCAAAGATCCCGGCCCAGTTTCTTTTTCAGCGCCGCTATGGCGGATGCAAGAGTGCGCATGGCTGTTCGGTCCGTTTGGTGTAGAGAAGAAGGGGGGCGGCCGGAAGTTCGCTTCAGGCCTGCATAAGAGTCATGCTGAAGTCAGCGGCCACTGCCGAATGGGTAAGGCGGCCCACGGAGATGAAATCCGGCCTGCGCGGGCCGGTCAGGGCAATGCGGCGGATCGTCTCCAGGCGGACGCCGCCGCTGACCTCGGCCTCAATATGCCGGGGCACCAGCGAAAGCGCGCGGCTCAGCAATTCGCCTTCCATATTGTCCATCATGATCCGCTCGGCCCCGGCTGCCAGGGCCTCGCGCACATGCTCAGGCGTGCGGCACTCCACCTCCACGGGAGGGCAGGGCCTGTAGCAGGCGCGCAGCCTGGCCACGGCCGCGCTGATCGAGCCCGCGGCGTCAATATGATTGTCCTTGAGCATCAGCATTTCAGCGAGATTTTTGCGGTGGTTCGCCCCGCCGCCCGCCTGCACGGCGTACTTTTCGGGCCAGCGCAGGCCCGGCGTGGTCTTGCGCGTGTCCAGCAGGCGCACGCCCGTGCCTTCAAGCTCGCGCACATAGCGGGCCGTAAGATTGGCAATGCCCGAAAGATGCGTGATGAAATTCAGGATCACCCGCTCGGCCTTGAGCATGGCCACGGCCGGAGCCGTGATGCGGGCCACCTCGGTCATGGGCGGGACGTGTGAGGCTTCAGCGCAGAGCGCCTGCCAGCGGAAAGGGACGTGCAGGCTTCTGAGCACCGCGCCGATGATCGGCAGGCCCACCACCAGCGTGTCTTCCTTGGCGCGGATGGTTGCGCGCATCTGCGTTTTTGGCGCAAAGAGCCCTTGAGCCGTCAGCTCCGGCCCGTCCTCGGCCAGAGCCAGATCAATGCTTTGTTGCAGCAGTCGCTTCCCTTCAGGAGAAAAAAAAGCTGCCCAGGGCGTGAACATTGCGCTTGTCCCCACTAGGTACGCATGCTAAAAAAGAAAAGCGTCCGCACGCGGCACGGGCGCGTCGCCGGGCTCCGGTCCGCTCCTCGGCCCGGAACATTGCATGTAGATAGAATGCCCGGGCGGCCGCGTCAAGGCGGGAAGGCTCTTGGGACGTTTTTCACATGTTCGTCGTCCCGGACAGGATGCGCTTTCCGTGTTCGCGCCTCCGGCTTGCCCCGTGCTGCCTGCAAAAGCAGTATCCTGCGTCACATCGGGCATGGGGCCGCGACGCGCAGAGCGTTTTGCTAATGGCATTAGAGCGGTTTGCTGTTGAAAACAGCAACCGCTCTGGCGACAGCGTTAGCTGGCGTCCGCGCCCGGTCGCGGGCACGGTTCGGGCGGCATCCGGGTCTTGCGGCAAACCGCCCTGGAATGTGACGCTTGTTTTTTGTCAACGGCCGTTCCAAACGCGGCCGTTTTTTTCACGATCACTTCCGATTCCGGCAAAGGGCACACTGCATGGCTGACGATCGCACTGACGAAATCCGCCCGCGTAAGGCTTCGGATGGGGCATTGCCGCCCGCCGGGCCGGGTCGCGCTCTGCCGCCCGGCCAGCCCGAGGGCGCGGAGAGCCACGGCATCAGCATGCCCGAGGCCTGTCTGGATGACGGGATGGGGGCGGAATTCGTCCATCCCGCGGACATGGCCGATCATCTGGAAAACCTGAGTCTGGAAAAGCAGGTCTGCGCCCTGCGCCACATGCCCACTGAGGACGCGGCCGAGGCCCTGGCCGAGCTGGACGGCAGCGTGGCCGTGGACGTGCTGGAAAATCTCGACGCCGACGTGGCCGCCCAGATCATTGCGGAGATGGCCCCGGACGACGCGGCCGACGTGCTGGACGAGCTGGACGAGGATCACCGCGACGTGCTCCTGGAAAAGCTGACCAGAGAAAGTTCCGAGGAATTGCGCACTCTGCTCAATTTCGACCCGGATTCCGCAGCCGGGGCCATGAATACCGAGCTCATCCTCCTGGAAAAAAATTTTAGCGTGGATGAGGCCATTGCCCATATCCGGCGCGAGATGGAGGACAAGGAAAGCCCGTATTACGGCTATGTGGTGGATCACAAGGATGTGCTGGTGGGCGTGCTCTCCCTGCGCGATCTGATGCTGGCCCGGCCCGGCACCATCGTGGGCGACGCCGTGGCCGGGCAAAGCGTGGTCAGCGTGACCTACGACACGGACAAGCGCGAGGTGGCGAGCCTGCTTTCGCACTACAATTATCTGGCCATGCCCGTGGTGGATTATGAAGGGCACATCATGGGCGTGGTCACCTACGACGACATCATGGACATCATGCACGACGAGGCCAGCGCCGACATGCTCGGCATGGTGGGCGCGGACCCGGAGGAAAGCGTGGATACGCCCTGGCCGGAAAGCGTGCGCAAGCGCCTGCCCTGGCTGGTGGTCAATTTGCTCAACTCCGCGCTTTCAGCCTCGGTGGTCTATATGTTCGAGGGCACCATTGCGCAGATGGCCGTGCTGGCCGTGCTCATGCCCATGGTCGCCAATCAGGCGGGCAATACCGGCCAGCAGGCCCTGGCCGTGATGATCCGCCAGTTGGCCACGGATCGCTTTGATCAGAAAAAAGCCTGGCTGGCCGTGCTGCGCGAGGGCAAGATCGGCATCGTCACCGGCCTGATCGTGGCTGTGACGGCATTTTTCGGGGCCTGGGCATTCACGGGTAATGCCGTGGTCGGGGCCGTCATGGGCGGCGCGCTCTTGTGCGACATGATTCTTGGCGCGGTGGCCGGCGGCTCCATCCCCCTGATTTTTCGCGCCGTGGGGCGCGATCCGGCCCAGGCGTCCAGCATTTTTCTGACCACCATCACCGACGGCGCGGGCTTTTTCATTTTTCTGGGCCTGGCCTCGCTGTTTATTTTTTGAGCCGGGGCGGCTGTGGCGGTTTTGCAGCAGGTGGTTTACTGAGGGTTGACCCCAGGCAACGGCACATCCGTAAGAAAGCCCGAGGACATGCACTTGGCCACCAGGGCGCCGGAACCGTCAAACACTTCCACGTCATACGTCAGAATATGCTGGCCCGCGCGCACGACTCTGGCCTCGGCCGTGAGCGGGCTCACTTTGCCGGGCCGCAGAAATTCTATGGTGGTGGACAGGCTGACCACGCCGGTTTCCGAGCCTGCGTTGGCTGCCGCGCCGAAGGCCACATCGGCCAGGGAGAAGATGGCTCCGCCGTGGGCCATGCCCATGCCGTTCTTGTGGTTTTCGGTGATCGGCATGGTCACTTTGGCGTAGCCCCTGCTCGCGCTTTCTATGTTCATTTGCAGATGGCGCACCAGCTTGTCGTGCTTTGCGACGTAGTTTTCCATATTTTGCTCCGGAATTTTCCGCAAAAACGGGCCAAAAGCCTGAGCTTTCAGCCCGCGTCAAAGGTTGGAAAAAAGGCCTGTAAAAAGACTGCCGCCAGCCTTCTCATCCGGAAAAACGGCGGAGAAAAGAACCGGAGCGGCCCAGAACGCAGGCCGGAGAACGCTTGCTGCGCACGCCTTGCGCCGTTGCCTCTGTCCCGGCCCGCCCTGAAAAGCGGGATGCCCTGCTGCGGGAATTTTGCCCCGCTGCTGTCCGCTGCCCGCCGAATGAGCGCGTCACTCCACCTGTTGAATGCCGTCCAGCTTCCAGGTACCGCCGGAGGACGGACGCAGAAAATGCCAGATCTCGCGTACAGTGGACGGAGCGTCTTGATCCGGGCTTTCACGCAGCAGCACGTCAAAAAAGACTTCAGCCCGCTGCTGATCGCCTTCGCTTTCCACGCTGAGCAATTGGGCATTGACCAGAAGGATTTCCGTTGTGCTCGGATTCGGCTCTGTGGCCAGTTGCTCGCGCACGGCCTCCAGCACCGCCGGAGTGGCGAACTGCGCAATATCGTCAAGATCGCGCTTGTCCCATGAGCTTTGCAGGCGGTTGTAAGCCATTTTTGCGCCGCGCAGAAATTCGTCGGCGTCAAAGTCCGGGGGAATATTCACGCCGGAATCGGCCGCAAAGCTCTGCGGCCCGCCGGACGTGGCGTCACGGCTTTTGTCGCGCAGAATATCCCAGCCCGCTGTCTGATCGCGACGCAGAGGCGCCTGATCCTGCGCATCGTCCCGCAGATCGTCCATCTGGGGCGAAGCGCCGCGTGCACCGGCAGGCGCCGGGGTCCGGCTGCCGCGGAAGCGTGCAAAGAGTTTGAGCCCCAGAAAGACCAGCAGGCCGATCAGAATGATATCCATCAGGCCGCCGCCCGAGAAGCCGTTGCCGGAGAGCAGCGAACCGAGCAGTGTGCCTGCCAGCAGGCCGCCAAACAAACCGCCCATGCCGCCGAACAGACCGGCGCGCGGCGCTGCGGCCTGGGCCTGATTCATGGGCTGACGTTGCGCGTTGGGCGTCTGCTGGCGCATGGCCGGCGCGGGCGCGGGGCGGCTCATGAAGGGCTTGCCGCCGAAGGAACGGCCCCCTCCCATACGGGCGGCCTCAACCTCTCCGGGGGTGAAGAGAGTCAGGCTCACCGCCCCGAAAAGCAGGAGTACAATAGTCAAAAGAGCGCTTAGTTTCATGGAAAACTCCCTATACCGGGGGTGAATAAAAATATGCGCGGGCACGTTTGTCCACGCATACTGAAAATACTATAATGTTTTGCAGGGAAAAAGCAAGGCCGCTCGCGGGCGGAGACATTCACGCTTTCAATGAAATGATATTGCAACCATCTGAAATTAAAAACGAATTTTTTAGAAAATCATCTCAAAGGTGAATCCCTCCGCGGGCGGAATATATGACTTTTAGAGCGACAAACGATACAAAAGTGTTATCCTTGCATGGCAAGAAGGCAATATGGAGCTTTCTATGCGTATGACTGATAAAATTATTGGCGTGAGCATTCAAACAATACTGCGATGGGTTAGAGTGTTTTGCTAATGAAATTAGTTACACTCTTTGGCGACAGCGTTAGCTGGCACCCGCGCCGAATGAGCGTCCAGACCGCGTTCTGGACGCGAAATGATGGCAGCGAAGTGATTGAAAATGGATATTTTCAATCAAAAAATGCTCTAAACTGAGAATAAACAGCATTGCGCAAGCCGGCTTGCGCTTGTCCGCAGTCCATGATACGCGAGCTGCGGATAGCGCGCAGTCGCGCCTTTACGGCCGGTAGTTTTTGAACTGATGAAAAAGTTTAATTATTCTTTCTAAGTACAGAAAGAGTATTCCCCACACGCGTGGGGATGAACCGCGCAGATCCGTTTTTTCGTGGATGTCTTTGTAGTATTCCCCACACGCGTGGGGATGAACCGGTAAATTGCAAAAACTCTTGGAGTATGATGCTGTATTCCCCACACGCGTGGGGATGAACCGGCGCGAGGGGTAAAAATTATGTCGACGTGGCCGTATTCCCCACACGCGTGGGGATGAACCGTCACATATCCTGCAACATATTGAATAGTGTGTGTATTCCCCACACGCGTGGGGATGAACCGATCACATACGGATACCGGCACGGCGCGCGAAAGTATTCCCCACACGCGTGGGGATGAACCGACGATGAGGAACATACCAGCTATGAATTTTAAGTATTCCCCACACGCGTGGGGATGAACCGGTGCTTCACCGTTTTTTTCGTCTTCGGGTGCGGTATTCCCCACACGCGTGGGGATGAACCTGCGGACTGTGGCCCGCCGCGTCTCTCTGGGCGGTATTCCCCACACGCGTGGGGATGAACCGTTTTCTCCTCCTCGCATCCGCGAGGTATTGCAGTATTCCCCACACGCGTGGGGATGAACCGCCCGGTCTTGGTTATGCTGCTGTTGAAACGTTGTATTCCCCACACGCGTGGGGATGAACCGCTGAACATTACCGGAAATAGTAGTATTGGCCTGTATTCCCCACACGCGTGGGGATGAACCGACGCACTCAGAGACATAGGTGTCCCTGAGAAAGTATTCCCCACACGCGTGGGGATGAACCTCCACACAGGATGCCATCCGGCGGGCTGAAGAAGTATTCCCCACACGCGTGGGGATGAACCGTAAACAGGTACAAATAGAGCGTCGTTTTAGAAGTATTCCCCACACGCGTGGGGATGAACCGATGGGGATAATCCCGATCGCTCTCAGCCATACGTATTCCCCACACGCGTGGGGATGAACCGCGACGAAGACTAGCCAAGGGGAGAGGGAGAGCGTATTCCCCACACGCGTGGGGATGAACCGCGGGGGCAGCGGCAGCCTGTTGCTGTTCTTCGGTATTCCCCACACGCGTGGGGATGAACCGAAGGTGGAGATGATGCTTTAAGTGTAGCTAAGGTATTCCCCACACGCGTGGGGATGAACCGGTGTTGCTGAAAGAGCAGCAATGGCTCAAATACGTATTCCCCACACGCGTGGGGATGAACCGGGCTCGATGTTACAGTTCCTGTAAATCAGCAGGTATTCCCCACACGCGTGGGGATGAACCGTTCCAGGATTTTCTGGAAAACTGCTTGCGCTAGTATTCCCCACACGCGTGGGGATGAACCGCGTCTCTGTGAGATGGGCATACTTGTAAAGGGGTATTCCCCACACGCGTGGGGATGAACCGTTGTCTGTGAGAACGACAGCTTCAGCTACAAGGTATTCCCCACACGCGTGGGGATGAACCGTATCCTCAACCCTAAAATTAACAGGCTGCTGTGTATTCCCCACACGCGTGGGGATGAACCGCTGCTCCCGCCCGAAAACCTGTTTTTGGATTGGTATTCCCCACACGCGTGGGGATGAACCGTTGCTCCCGCCCCAAAAGGAATCTCAGGGCAAGTATTCCCCACACGCGTGGGGATGAACCGTGTTGCCGCTCGGGGTGTTCTGATGGCCGTTAGTATTCCCCACACGCGTGGGGATGAACCGCTCGCTGCGTGAGCAGTACCGCATTTTGTGCGGTATTCCCCACACGCGTGGGGATGAACCGGGTTCTTACAGAGCATAACATGCCCTAGGGCGGTATTCCCCACACGCGTGGGGATGAACCGTCCACTGGGCAGTAAAAGACGGAGGACCGTCAGTATTCCCCACACGCGTGGGGATGAACCGAACCCTTTCGTTAGGGACCCGACAGGGAAGGTGTATTCCCCACACGCGTGGGGATGAACCGCAAAGGGCAAGCAGGTACAAATAGAGCGTAGGGTATTCCCCACACGCGTGGGGATGAACCGGCCTTTTTGAGGCCACGGACGCGCAGTTGTAAGTATTCCCCACACGCGTGGGGATGAACCGACGGAACGCGAGCGACGACGACGGCGACCGTATTCCCCACACGCGTGGGGATGAACCGTTGGCGTCCTTCATCGGATGGCCCCGGCATCCGTATTCCCCACACGCGTGGGGATGAACCGCCCCTATATACCGCAATACAAGAAACTCGCGAGTATTCCCCACACGCGTGGGGATGAACCGACGGAACGCGAGCGACGACGACGGCGACCATAGTATTCCCCACACGCGTGGGGATGAACCTCTCAGGATGCGTGCCTGCCTCAGCAAACGCAGGTATTCCCCACACGCGTGGGGATGAACCGATACTCAACGTAACGAGAACCATACATAGCGCGTATTCCCCACACGCGTGGGGATGAACCGAGCGGCAAAATTGGGCGGCAGCGGGCGGGGTTGTATTCCCCACACGCGTGGGGATGAACCGAAAATGAAATGGTTCACAATTTTCATCATCAGGTATTCCCCACACGCGTGGGGATGAACCACGGGTCAGCATCCAGGGCTCTACCGCTCTACGTATTCCCCACACGCGTGGGGATGAACCTTTCGGCCACGGCTTACGGATGAAATTCATTTTGTATTCCCCACACGCGTGGGGATGAACCTTTATGGCTACGTTGGACGAATTTGGTCGTGAGGTATTCCCCACACGCGTGGGGATGAACCGAATGATGTCAATGAATGTTGCTTATTTATTTGGTATTCCCCACACGCGTGGGGATGAACCTGCGCCCGTGATGTGCGCGGCCTTGTGGGTGATGTATTCCCCACACGCGTGGGGATGAACCGTGTCTATATTGGAAGGAAATCTTGATCGTGCTGTATTCCCCACACGCGTGGGGATGAACCGCCCTTGATATGATTGGCATGGAGATCGTCCAGGTATTCCCCACACGCGTGGGGATGAACCGACGGTGGCACTCAGAGGAGTCAGCTAAACTTGGTATTCCCCACACGCGTGGGGATGAACCGAGCCGAACATTTCCAGCGACAACCCGGCTGAAGTATTCCCCACACGCGTGGGGATGAACCTTTTTTGACGGTATAAAAAACCCCGGGGGTCATGTATTCCCCACACGCGTGGGGATGAACCTGGCGGAACTGGAGGCCGAGTGCCGCACGGGCCGTATTCCCCACACGCGTGGGGATGAACCGGCATATTTATTTTTCCCGCACATCCGACCACGGTATTCCCCACACGCGTGGGGATGAACCGATTTTGCGGCATGGCCGGGCGCAAAATGGCGGGTATTCCCCACACGCGTGGGGATGAACCGGCACAGCAGAAATAAAATCAGCGTTTAACACAGTATTCCCCACACGCGTGGGGATGAACCGGGCTTTTGACGATGTACAGCGCAAAAATAAAAGTATTCCCCACACGCGTGGGGATGAACCGGAAAGGGAATACCATTAACAGCACGATCTAAAGTATTCCCCACACGCGTGGGGATGAACCGATGGTGGTACTCAGAGGAGTCAGCTGAACTTGGTATTCCCCACACGCGTGGGGATGAACCGCCTCGGATGCTCGTCTCCAACGTCCTGAATATGTATTCCCCACACGCGTGGGGATGAACCGGGGTTATCATGGCTACCACCAATCGCACCACCGTATTCCCCACACGCGTGGGGATGAACCGCCGCCCAACGTTTAGGCGGCTCGCGGCGATTCGTATTCCCCACACGCGTGGGGATGAACCGCCGTGTTTGACGCGCTATACATAAACGGTAGCGTATTCCCCACACGCGTGGGGATGAACCGAACCTCTTTGAACGCTTTTGTACCGAACCTCCGTATTCCCCACACGCGTGGGGATGAACCGCCCGCGCCCAAGGCCAATCGCAAGCCCGCCGAGTATTCCCCACACGCGTGGGGATGAACCGATTTCATCGTCCGTGGCATCGCACTGGATGCCGTATTCCCCACACGCGTGGGGATGAACCGATTTGCTGCGGGCCATAACAGAAAGAAATCTGGTATTCCCCACACGCGTGGGGATGAACCGAAGCGGAAAAAGAGGAAGTGAGATGTGTATCCGTATTCCCCACACGCGTGGGGATGAACCGGAGATCAAGGAAAACCGGGCCGAAAGCATGGCGTATTCCCCACACGCGTGGGGATGAACCGGAGATTCACATGGAACTGTCGGAACGGATTGAGTATTCCCCACACGCGTGGGGATGAACCGCTGAGACGGGTATGACTGAAGCAGCGAGGGGAGTATTCCCCACACGCGTGGGGATGAACCGACCTTTTGGCTTTCGTCGCGCTCCACAATTTTGTATTCCCCACACGCGTGGGGATGAACCTTACCTGGTTGAGCCGTTTTTTCTCCATAACGCGTATTCCCCACACGCGTGGGGATGAACCAAGCTCCGGGAATGGGGCACCACGAAGGAAGATGTATTCCCCACACGCGTGGGGATGAACCTTTGTCAATCTGGCTTCCGGCACGGTGTATGTCGTATTCCCCACACGCGTGGGGATGAACCTTCCAGGCTGGCCAGTTCGCTGAACAGTTTGCACGTATTCCCCACACGCGTGGGGATGAACCGTTTCCTGATTCGGTTGGGAGTCATGGAGTACAGTATTCCCCACACGCGTGGGGATGAACCGAATCCACGGCCCCGGTTACGTTCGCGCGTGACGTATTCCCCACACGCGTGGGGATGAACCGAATACCCGATGCCGTCCAGCGTCCCGAGGAATGTATTCCCCACACGCGTGGGGATGAACCGGGTCAGGGCTTTGCGGGTCTCAGGGCCGAGGAGTATTCCCCACACGCGTGGGGATGAACCGGATCATGTCCGGCGTATCGTATCCACCCACAAGTATTCCCCACACGCGTGGGGATGAACCGGATGTCTATATCGCTAATACATTCTCCTGCTTGTATTCCCCACACGCGTGGGGATGAACCGCGTCGGATCAATCGCGTCACTGGTGCAGGCCGGTATTCCCCACACGCGTGGGGATGAACCGAACAGGATCGGGGCGGCGGCAATGGTGGAGGTGTATTCCCCACACGCGTGGGGATGAACCGGGATAAACCGTGAGCCGACACGCCACCAGGGCGTATTCCCCACACGCGTGGGGATGAACCTTTGCCATTGAGCACGAAAGCGCAGAGCGGCAGGTATTCCCCACACGCGTGGGGATGAACCGCGTACCCTTGACCGAATGAGCGGCGTAGGCAAGTATTCCCCACACGCGTGGGGATGAACCGATGCTGTGGGGATTACCGGGCCAAGTGGCTGCGTATTCCCCACACGCGTGGGGATGAACCGCCGTATGTTGGCGATATTCCTCTAGCCATGATGTATTCCCCACACGCGTGGGGATGAACCGCCAACAGCACGCGCATAGTGGAAACGCTCTATGTATTCCCCACACGCGTGGGGATGAACCGAGCGCACAGGGCAGCTTGTCGCGTGGGGTGTAGTATTCCCCACACGCGTGGGGATGAACCGCCGCCGCGCCGTTGCCGATTTATGACATGGCTGTATTCCCCACACGCGTGGGGATGAACCGCATGGATCAGGATAAAATACTCGCAAAGCTCGGTATTCCCCACACGCGTGGGGATGAACCGTTTCTCGCGTACCACAGACTGCCTGACTCGTCGTATTCCCCACACGCGTGGGGATGAACCGCAAAAAATATGGCAACAGTAAAAAAATTTTTTGTATTCCCCACACGCGTGGGGATGAACCGATTACAGAGATGGAGCAGACCGCCGCCGAGCTGTATTCCCCACACGCGTGGGGATGAACCTAGAGCAATTTGACTTTTATTTTATTTAAAAATCGTTTAGATTGCAGAGATGAAATTTGCATCTGAAGAAATCCGAACCAAGGCTGTTCATGCGTATCTTGATGGAAAAGCAACAGCCAGGCAATTGGCAGATATTTTAGGTTATACCCCGGCTAGCATCTGCAATTGGGTCAGAGCTTACCGTGAAAACCAACGATTATCAGCCAAACCCAATGGCCATCGCCCAAGTTGTTTCTCATGCGAGGAGATTCGGGAATTGCAAGCCCTTCTTGATAAAAA
>NZ_JAAKEH010000038.1:0-24862 GCF_011039095.1 Desulfovibrio sp. ZJ200
GTTTGCAATTACTGGCGCTGACTTTTTTACGTCCCAGTGAAGTTCGCCTTGGAGAGTGGGCGGAAATCGACTTTGAGGAAAAGCTTTGGCGCATTCCGGCCAAACGCATGAAAATGCGCCATGACCATCTGGTGCCTCTCTCTTCGCAGGCGCTGGAAATCCTGCATACGCTTCACGATATGAGCGGAGACGGCCGCCTGATGTTTCCGGGGCTGCGCTCTCCAGAAAAGGCCATCAGTGACGCCGCCTTTATCGCGGCCCTGCGGCGTATGGGCTACCCCAAGGAAGAAATGTGCGCTCACGGGTTCCGGGCTATGGCTTCTACCCTGCTCAACGAGCAGGGATATCCTGCCGATGTGATCGAAAAACAGCTTGCCCATAATCCACGAGAAAAGATAAGAGGAATTTATAACAGAGCGGAATACCTTCCAGAACGCCGCAAGATGCTTCAGGAATGGGCTGATTTTTTGGACACATTACGCGAAAGGGCACGGCAAACAGCATAAAAAGTAGACACGCCCCGCCCCTTTCCAGAGATTCCATAATGCGGCGCGACCGAAGTATGAGCGCCGGCCACGCCGCTTCTTTTTGCTTTACATTCCGTCCCCATGCTCTCCCGTTTCGCCATCAACAGCGGGCAGGGCTGTGTCTTGATCCGTCTCTTCCTTGCCCGTGGCAGACCCCAGTGCCGGAACTTTTTCAAACAGGGCTTCCAACCTGGTCAGCGGAACCGATAGCCCGGCATCCGCGAGCACGTCCCTTATGTCGCGCGGGGTATAGCCCTGCCGCATGGCCTTCCTGATGTCCTTGCCCAGAAATTCCGCGACTTCCGCACGGGTCTTGCCAATCGTTTTCATAGGCAGGCTGCGGAGCTTTTCCCGGGCGGCCTCTATCTGTTCCATTGTATAGCGTCGGGCTTTTGCCATAGCTGTCACCTTTCTTGTCAAAAATTCAGAGACCTTTCCCCATAGCACAGTGAAAACTTGAGTGGCAACTTTTCTTTGTGGATATATCTGTACAATACTGGATGTATCTGGATTATAGTACATAAATATAGACAGTAAATTTTTTTAACTCATTTCTGTTTAAATTTATATTGCCTTCAGAATCATTTGTTCAAGGAAAAGCAATACAGTCTTTTTCATTTTTTCTCTGGCCTTCAAGCTCATTGTTCATCTATGCTTGCGCCAAAAGAAAAGGCGTGAAGCGGCCAACGCTCCAGCCGAGGCAAGAAAGAGCGTTTCCAAACTCGAAAGGTGTTCTTCTTTACAGGATGGTAGTTGTCTGACAACAGCTAACATCCTGCCAAAGACTTCGCCTCTGGACTCCCCCGGAATGCTCGGCGCTGCGCTTCTCGCATTCCAAAGGCAAAAGACATGAAAGGCAGAAAGCCGGAGGGCGGCGGCCGGAGCGCCGCCAGAAAATGGGTAACGATCCGTGTTACCGATATGGAAAAAGCACGCCTCATGGAGCAGGCGGACATCGCGGGACTGTCCCTGTCGGAATACGCGCGACGGCGTTTTTTCGGCGGAACGATTGCGGCCTGCACTGACGTGAAAACAGTGGGAGAACTGCGGCGGATCGGCGGTCTGCTCAAGCACAATTTTGCAACGCTCCGGCAGGTAAAAGCGCCGCGCGGCATTATGGAAAAGCAGGAAGACGCACTGCGGAAACTCGTGTGCTTGATTCAAAAAATCGGCATGGCCCTTGATGATCGTCAAAAAAATCAAGAACCGGAAAATTGAAAAATCGAAGTCATGGCAGATAGGCGATTGGGTGGATGACCTCATTGCCTGATGCGCGACGGAGAGCGGAATTTCTTTGCGTCCAGGCCGGAAAAAGGCGCGTGGCGGCAAGCCACGTTTTGAAGCCTGGTTACGGGCGCAAGGCTTGTCCCGACAGGCCGGGCATTGGCGGCATCGCGCGGCATGGGAACAGGCGAGACACAGCCCGCCCGCACTGCAACGGATAGCGGAGGAAGCGATAGCCATGTGGGAGCTTATGGCTGCTATCCCCAGGTGAAGCTATTGTTTGCCGAGCGACGCGAATGCGGCAAGGCGCTTGCGCTGACCAGAGCGATTGATCGGGAATACGCGGAAGCGGATCGGGAAAGGCGTGCGCGGCCTCGCTTCATCCCCGGCGCCAGACCCGGCGATCCGGCCAGAACCTGCTACGCCCACCTGGACAATATCCGCCGACATCTGACCATTGAGGACTATTCCCGCGTGGACGCCATGATCGCCCTGCGGATGCGCGCCACTGGCCATAGCCGAGAAGCTGTTGCCGAGGCTATCCGTAACTGTGCCCCGACCATCCGTAAGAATCCCAAAGGCAGAGACTGGCAACGCTACGCTGAACGCACAGTAGATTACGCTTTCGGCAATGGTCATCGTAATCATCATATATATCGTCTATACATGCACATGATGCAAGCGATATATACAAAAATACGATACATACCATGCGTAAAGACATACCAGCAATGTGCTTAATTATATTAAATATCCACTATTACGTTATCTATTCACAAACGAATCATCATATGTAGATGCGTAGTACAGATAAAATCCATGCTCATCTGGAATTGTATGCAAATCCAGAAAGTCGCGTATACCAAACTCAACATTTGAAAGTTTTAATGCTATACTTTCATCAACTAAAATAGATGATACTTGATTTCCAAGCCCATTGTTAATGGGCTCTGTCTTCAGTATTTCTAAAGATGGCTCATGCTGTTCTGCTTTACTTGTATAAAAAAATCCAATGACCGCAGGTAAAACACGTGCAACCTTACGTGGACGGCTGAGATCAACCCATGTGGGGGCCACAGAAACACGGTACAGATAGGCTCCTCCATCACTGCCTGGTAAAATATCCAGTGCAAGTATTACTGACCGCTCTCGTGGTAATGTACGCTGTGAAGATATAAAATTGCCCAAAGACCAGGCAATCACACAATTCTTATTGCCCGCAGACTGAACTTCTATAGGCTGGAGTACATGAGGATGTGTGCCGATAATGGCATCCACCCCCAATTCCAGACAATAGCTGGCAATATCCCGCTGAGCAGGAGAAGGCTCTGTAGAGTATTCTTCTCCCCAATGGAAAGTTGCCACTATATAATCAGCCCCCTGCCTCCTAAGCTGGGCAATATCATCTGATATACGATTTTTATCTATAATATTTAGCGATATGGAAGCAGAATCATGATAATTTATAGGAGAATTACTGCCATAGGTATAATTAAAAATCCCTAAGCGTACACCCTTGACATCAATCAGGAGAGGTCTGGTGCCTCTCTCTTCGCAGGCGCTGGAAATCCTGCATACGCTTCACGATATGAGCGGAGACGGCCGCCTGATGTTTCCGGGGCTGCGCTCTCCAGAAAAGGCCATCAGTGACGCCGCCTTTATCGCGGCCCTGCGGCGTATGGGCTACCCCAAGGAAGAAATGTGCGCTCACGGGTTCCGGGCTATGGCTTCTACCCTGCTCAACGAGCAGGGATATCCTGCCGATGTGATCGAAAAACAGCTTGCCCATAATCCACGAGAAAAGATAAGAGGAATTTATAACAGAGCGGAATACCTTCCAGAACGCCGCAAGATGCTTCAGGAATGGGCTGATTTTTTGGACACATTACGCGAAAGGGCACGGCAAACAGCATAAAAAGTAGACACGCCCCGCCCCTTTCCAGAGATTCCATAATGCGGCGCGACCGAAGTATGAGCGCCGGCCACGCCGCTTCTTTTTGCTTTACATTCCGTCCCCATGCTCTCCCGTTTCGCCATCAACAGCGGGCAGGGCTGTGTCTTGATCCGTCTCTTCCTTGCCCGTGGCAGACCCCAGTGCCGGAACTTTTTCAAACAGGGCTTCCAACCTGGTCAGCGGAACCGATAGCCCGGCATCCGCGAGCACGTCCCTTATGTCGCGCGGGGTATAGCCCTGCCGCATGGCCTTCCTGATGTCCTTGCCCAGAAATTCCGCGACTTCCGCACGGGTCTTGCCAATCGTTTTCATAGGCAGGCTGCGGAGCTTTTCCCGGGCGGCCTCTATCTGTTCCATTGTATAGCGTCGGGCTTTTGCCATAGCTGTCACCTTTCTTGTCAAAAATTCAGAGACCTTTCCCCATAGCACAGTGAAAACTTGAGTGGCAACTTTTCTTTGTGGATATATCTGTACAATACTGGATGTATCTGGATTATAGTACATAAATATAGACAGTAAATTTTTTTAACTCATTTCTGTTTAAATTTATATTGCCTTCAGAATCATTTGTTCAAGGAAAAGCAATACAGTCTTTTTCATTTTTTCTCTGGCCTTCAAGCTCATTGTTCATCTATGCTTGCGCCAAAAGAAAAGGCGTGAAGCGGCCAACGCTCCAGCCGAGGCAAGAAAGAGCGTTTCCAAACTCGAAAGGTGTTCTTCTTTACAGGATGGTAGTTGTCTGACAACAGCTAACATCCTGCCAAAGACTTCGCCTCTGGACTCCCCCGGAATGCTCGGCGCTGCGCTTCTCGCATTCCAAAGGCAAAAGACATGAAAGGCAGAAAGCCGGAGGGCGGCGGCCGGAGCGCCGCCAGAAAATGGGTAACGATCCGTGTTACCGATATGGAAAAAGCACGCCTCATGGAGCAGGCGGACATCGCGGGACTGTCCCTGTCGGAATACGCGCGACGGCGTTTTTTCGGCGGAACGATTGCGGCCTGCACTGACGTGAAAACAGTGGGAGAACTGCGGCGGATCGGCGGTCTGCTCAAGCACAATTTTGCAACGCTCCGGCAGGTAAAAGCGCCGCGCGGCATTATGGAAAAGCAGGAAGACGCACTGCGGAAACTCGTGTGCTTGATTCAAAAAATCGGCATGGCCCTTGATGATCGTCAAAAAAATCAAGAACCGGAAAATTGAAAAATCGAAGTCATGGCAGATAGGCGATTGGGTGGATGACCTCATTGCCTGATGCGCGACGGAGAGCGGAATTTCTTTGCGTCCAGGCCGGAAAAAGGCGCGTGGCGGCAAGCCACGTTTTGAAGCCTGGTTACGGGCGCAAGGCTTGTCCCGACAGGCCGGGCATTGGCGGCATCGCGCGGCATGGGAACAGGCGAGACACAGCCCGCCCGCACTGCAACGGATAGCGGAGGAAGCGATAGCCATGTGGGAGCTTATGGCTGCTATCCCCAGGTGAAGCTATTGTTTGCCGAGCGACGCGAATGCGGCAAGGCGCTTGCGCTGACCAGAGCGATTGATCGGGAATACGCGGAAGCGGATCGGGAAAGGCGTGCGCGGCCTCGCTTCATCCCCGGCGCCAGACCCGGCGATCCGGCCAGAACCTGCTACGCCCACCTGGACAATATCCGCCGACATCTGACCATTGAGGACTATTCCCGCGTGGACGCCATGATCGCCCTGCGGATGCGCGCCACTGGCCATAGCCGAGAAGCTGTTGCCGAGGCTATCCGTAACTGTGCCCCGACCATCCGTAAGAATCCCAAAGGCAGAGACTGGCAACGCTACGCTGAACGCACAGTAGATTACGCTTTCGGCAATGGTCATCGTAATCATCATATATATCGTCTATACATGCACATGATGCAAGCGATATATACAAAAATACGATACATACCATGCGTAAAGACATACCAGCAATGTGCTTAATTATATTAAATATCCACTATTACGTTATCTATTCACAAACGAATCATCATATGTAGATGCGTAGTACAGATAAAATCCATGCTCATCTGGAATTGTATGCAAATCCAGAAAGTCGCGTATACCAAACTCAACATTTGAAAGTTTTAATGCTATACTTTCATCAACTAAAATAGATGATACTTGATTTCCAAGCCCATTGTTAATGGGCTCTGTCTTCAGTATTTCTAAAGATGGCTCATGCTGTTCTGCTTTACTTGTATAAAAAAATCCAATGACCGCAGGTAAAACACGTGCAACCTTACGTGGACGGCTGAGATCAACCCATGTGGGGGCCACAGAAACACGGTACAGATAGGCTCCTCCATCACTGCCTGGTAAAATATCCAGTGCAAGTATTACTGACCGCTCTCGTGGTAATGTACGCTGTGAAGATATAAAATTGCCCAAAGACCAGGCAATCACACAATTCTTATTGCCCGCAGACTGAACTTCTATAGGCTGGAGTACATGAGGATGTGTGCCGATAATGGCATCCACCCCCAATTCCAGACAATAGCTGGCAATATCCCGCTGAGCAGGAGAAGGCTCTGTAGAGTATTCTTCTCCCCAATGGAAAGTTGCCACTATATAATCAGCCCCCTGCCTCCTAAGCTGGGCAATATCATCTGATATACGATTTTTATCTATAATATTTAGCGATATGGAAGCAGAATCATGATAATTTATAGGAGAATTACTGCCATAGGTATAATTAAAAATCCCTAAGCGTACACCCTTGACATCAATCAGGAGAGGTGAGGGGCAGCCCCCTGTCAGACCTGTAACCGCCAAGTTCTTGGCCTGTAAAACTTCCACCGTTCGCTTGGCAGCCTGTATGCCGTGATCGTAAATATGATTGTTAGCAAGAAGCAGAGTTGTAAAGCCTACATCATGCAGGGCTGTCGCCAGACTGTCAGGGGTGTTAAAATGTGGATAGCCACTGAAACCAAGTCTAGCACCTCCAAGCACTGTTTCAAAATTCCCAATAACCAGATCTCCCTTCAGCCAAGGACGAATAGCCTCAAAGCTAGAATGAAAGTCATACGCTCCATTGCTATGAGCTATCTCAAGCTGGGTGGCATGTACCATTATGTCGCCAACAAAAATCAGGCGTATGGGCATGTCTGTGCCTTTTTCACTAGAATCAGGCAGAGACACTGAGAAATTATTCGGCATGGATGCTGGCAACAAAGCATTGCTTTGCGCCAGCACCATATCCGTCATTCCGACAAACAAGCAAAAACAGTAATATAGACTTAGGAAGATTTTCATTTTGTTGTTAAGTATTGTCATATATATGATACTGGTATCGCTAGAAAACAAACCACAAAAAACAAACCGATGACAATAATTGATTTTCGCATAATGATTACCTCCATATTAGAGCATTTTCTCTTTGAAAATGCTCTGCTGACGCGAAAGCGGCAGCCGCAATGCGGCGCACATTCAGGCGAAAACCACGGTTTTCGCCTGAATGCCACCTTTGACTTTCATAAAAAGTCAAAGGTAATCTGCTCTAAGATGATGTTAGTTAACATGACAACTGGATAATGACGCATAATATCCAGTTGGTATATATACCATGTCGATCCCTGCATGAGATGCAGCTTCATCCATTATATCCAGCGATTTTGAGTACAATGTTTTTGTTGATGCTATACGAGCAGTATTGTCAGTATAGTTTGTGTCAAAATCACTAGAAATACTATCAAGACTGGCAGAGGCTTGGCTGTCAATAGCAGAAGCGTAAGCGGCTTCCTGTTTTGCAGCGTTCTGCTCAGCATCTTTCTTGGTATTATCTATCAACTGCTCCATTTGATTGATATTTTTTACTTTCGAAATTGCTTTTGTTTGCCTAGAGCGTTTTTGTTCTGCTGCGGCCAATGTACGATTTTCCTTCGGCTTAGCTTTGGCCAATTCACGCTCGGAGGCCAACGCATTACGGAATTCCTGCTCTCGCTTGACTGACTGATTGTATGCGTCATCAAGCACTGTGCTTATTTGTATCATACCGTTCCGAATCTCTGCGTAATGACTTTTGAAGTCAGCCTCTAAAATTCTGTGCGCCCGATAACTTTCCAGGAGAATTCTGAACTCTCTGACATAGCATTGCAGACTAAGCATTGAATACAGCTCAACCTGGCTCATATTTTTTATATCTGTCGTCATATCAGCACGGTAGCTGGCCAGTCTGGCTTTTACATCCGTGATTTGCTGCTGTTTTCCAGATGCGTAACCTACTGCTCCTGCTGATACGCCGCCTATTAGTCCCCCGGCAAGCGCACCTTTCCAGTCACCACTTACCAAAGCCCCTACCACAGCCCCACCCGCAGCGCCGACTACGCCTGATACAATCGTTCTCTGAACCAAAGCTTTCTGCGCCTCTGCCAAGTCTTGAAACGGCTTCACGCATTGCGGATAGTATTCGGCATTGATTTTAGGTATCTTGGCTTGAGGTGCGCAAGCTGTTAAAAATGCGGCTAAACATATGAGCAATAGCATCGAAAAATGAGAATTTGGCAGAGTTTTCATTATAAGCCCCCATCATTAGGTGTTTCAGGTTTCAACGTTTCACGAAGAGATAAAATAGCCTTTGTATTACGCTCTATACATACTATTGCAAATAATACTATGCAAATACATAATATAAAAAATATCATTTTTGCATCGAGTATATTTCCATCTATGGCTATTTGAAGATTTTTATTGGTTTTATTTTGTTCATTGATCATCATGCGATTTTCTTTTATATTTTTATCTAAATTTTGAAAA
This sequence comes from Desulfovibrio sp. ZJ200, assembly GCF_011039095.1. Taxonomy (NCBI): domain Bacteria; kingdom Pseudomonadati; phylum Thermodesulfobacteriota; class Desulfovibrionia; order Desulfovibrionales; family Desulfovibrionaceae; genus Desulfovibrio; species Desulfovibrio sp. ZJ200. The sequence goes on from NZ_JAAKEH010000038.1 coordinate 8,464, forward strand.
TATATTTCAAGAAAATCAGTCCATAGCGCGTATTGCGGATTTAGAATATCGTTATCTGCTGACGGATTAATGTCTTGCTCAAATTTTTTTAGTTGAGCAAGGAGGTTACTGAGATTTGTTATAGGATTAATATATTCTTTTGATATTTGACAGCGATCATATAATTTATCTTTCAAGCTCTCCTTGGGTAAAATCTGCCCAGTTTTCTTTGCTATTTCAAAAATAACATCCAGTATATTATTCAAAATTGGATTACATTCCATTCTTTCTACATCTACAGAATCGACAGGTTTTACATCCTGAGAGCTGACCTGTTCCAAACGTGTTGCAACTTTTGCAAGTTCTGCGCGAAAAGATTCATAGCTCAATGTAGTAACTGACTTTTCTGGCTCCTTAATTGACACAAAATTTGCGGCAGCCATGACTACAAAATAGAGGCAGCCAGTGAGCGTTGCCACAATACCAAGAGCAGCAACTTTTTCTACGCCGCTGAAAAAATATCGCTTCATGTTATCGTATTTCATATTCCCCCCTTAAATCAGGAATTCCATTCATTGGCATGGCGAAGAGATTTGATGCGCCAAATCAGCTTATTTCTCAATCTTTCATCTTTTGCCAAGCGAGCTGCCCTCTCAAATGCGTCTATAGCTTCAGATATTCGCTCATGCTTATTATGAATTTTACCTATATAAATATAACATTCCATTTTTTTATTATCATCATTGCAATTTCTGATATACACTTTCAAATCGCTCAGTGCCTTTTCATCAAAATTTGCGGATTCATTGTCGTTTACATTATAATATGCAATTCCGCGTATATAATAAGATTCTATATCGTTACGATTGTGGTAAATCGCTGCATCAGCCTCTCTCTGGGCACGTTTCCAATCTTTATTTATAGCATTACATTCTGCCATGAGCCTGTGATATTTGTACGTATCTCTTGAAGTCTGCCCTCTCTGTTCAGATATTGCTTTGTCAAGGCTTAATATAGCAGCGTCAATCATACCTTGCTTATACTGTAATTGGGCAAGACGAAAATACACATTGGAACCACTCCGGCCAAGGGCTATCGCCTGCTGAACATAGCTTATAGCCTTTTCAGCACTTTCACAGTATGAAAGATAAAAGTAGGCTGTAGCCCTGATTTCTTGTGTAAGGGCAAAATCTGCAGTCAGAGGAAGCAGAATACTTTTCGCTTCATCTATCTTATTTTGTCCTATCAACTCTCTAGCATACTTGAAATTTGCATCATCACTGGCATGTGCTGCAGCAGGTAAGCATAGCAATGCTGCAATTATGAACAGTGCAAACTTCTTCATAGTAGCTCCTTTTTGCTTCTCTGGTATGATTTTAAGTAAATCAACTGTTGGCCTTGCGCCTTGCCGGCCGAAAAAATCCGGCTTTTCGCGGACGGTATTTTCATGAGGGCTGACCCTAATCAATAAGGATAACGTCATCCTTCTGCTTTTTTGGCGCCTGCTGATTATTATCTGAATTATTATCTATATCAGGGATAATTACATCATTGCTGTGTGTTTCAGCCTGATTATGACCATCAGCATTATTTATGTTCATTTTGTTATCATTTGTATTTATTGTAATATATACTACTTTCGGCGTTCTGCCATTTTTTAATTCCATAACGATGTTTTCTATGCCGGTCTGATCCGCAATGGATGGCAGCGAATTCATGGCTTTGTCAGCAATTTCTTGCATCAAAATTATCTTATTCAGCTTGCTTGCAGCTATTATCTGCATGGCGTAGTTTTGATACAAAGCATTTTTCTGCCCTTTGCTAATAGCATTGCTCAAAATTTGTATTGCTTGATCATATTGTTCAGCCTCAAAATATATTTCTCCCTTGCGGTAGAGATATACATATTCTGCAGGAACGAGTTTTATTGCCTGATTAATATATTTAATATTGTCTTTTGTTGTTAAGCCGCAATATGACATAAGATACATAAAGGAAGATTTGTCTCTTTTTAGTTTATACTTCTCTATATAACGTTGCAGCATACTTATTACGGATTCTCTTCTATCTACCGGCTCTCTTTCCTGCCCCCAGTACTCTATCCAACCATCTTTCAATGATCGATTAATATTATCACGCCAATATGAGAAATCATCCCGTGCGGGATTAATCAAGCCTAATGGCATAAGAATTTTATCCCCCAGAGATTCTATGTCATTATCACTTTGTGATTTTTTCTTATTGGCTTTTTCAGATGCCTGTGCCAGCGACAATGCCCTCTGAAGATCCCCCCTGTATTCATTGATATTGGACTGATATGTGAGATTGGCCTCCAGGCTGCCTTTTTGTCCCATGCTGACTGCTTTTTTGAAGTAATTTTCAGCTTCAGTCATATTACCAAGAGAATAGTTCAGTTCTCCAAGAATAAAGTATGCCAGTGCTGATTCTTTGAGAGAATTTGCAATATCTATATTTTTCTTTGCCTCATTGTGCTTGCCTTCTCTTATGAGACAGATGGATTTATACAAATACAGACGGATATCATCCTTAAACATCTTTAGGGCAGTATTGCTTGCCTTTAGCCCCTTAGCGTATTCATTATGGGACATCAGGGCGGCTATGTACTGAATATGATTTCTGATTTTATTATTGCCAAGCCGCACTGATTTTTCTGCATAGTCTACATCGTTCAAATTTGCTAAGCTTTTAAGATAGTAAATTGCACTCAGGGTATCATTATCCAAGGAGAATGATCTGTGTATGTCATCAAGAACTTCATTACATTTATCGCTATCATTTTGCTTGAAATAATCTACAGCTTTGATCAGCATTTGGGAGACATCTTTCTTCCGACCTGTTTCGTCTATGGTAGGATCAAGGCGTTTGAGCAGACTTTCTGGCACTTTCTGCTCAATGGCCTTACTGTATATCAACCTGTTGGTATGTGCTCCGTGGTCAAGCAGGAGGTGAGCCAACTCTGGCTTATCCAAGAAATATTCCAGGGCTGTACAAGGCGCGCCTTCAATTTCATTGCCCATTGCTTCGTTTCGTGGGCATGCTGGGCCTATTATAGGCATATTGAGGTTAACGTTATACTTCAGCAATAAGTTTAGATAGCCAATGTCTCCATTATGCAGTAAAATAAGAGGGACACCTTCACAGTCAATTTCATTAGGATCTGCTCCATGTTTTAATAAAACTTCAACTTTTTTTAAATCATCTCCTGCGGCGCTGAGTGGTGAACTCCCGCAACTATCGGCATCGGTATAATACTCAGGCTCAGGAGTTCCATCTATTTCATGCTCTTGTAAATTTGCATTTACATCGGCGCCTGCCTTAATCAGGATCTCCATCACTTCAGTTGAGGGGTTATTCTCAATAGCAAAATAAAGGGCACGAGTAATCTCTTCTTCTGTATACTGTCTATTATTAAGTAACATACGAATATCATCAGGTGTTCCTGATTTAGCCATTGAAATCAAATCCGCAGATGATGCTACTTCTGTCATACATACAAATACTACAAGAAAGAAAATAATTTTTTTCATAACAATTACTCCAGTCTTATCTTTTTAATATAAATTATAAATTATAATTTCAACGATTTGGAAACTGCCTACGCATACTTGCCTCATAAACCATTAGTTGCATTTCAATATAAGCAGGATCTTTTGCAATATTTCTATTGTCTTCAATCAGTTGTTGAAAATATGGGGAACAACCAATGCACTGCATTAAACTGACAAGCAAGAAAGCTCTTGTAATCCATCCCATTGTTCACTCCTGTTTTATGAAAAATTACCAAGTGTGATGACCTATTTCCACCCAATACTGCCATCAAACCATATCAATGCCAGCCTCTACAGCAGCCTTGTCCATAATTTCCATTGCCCGGAGGTGGGATACCTTGAGGCTTTCAATCTGCTGGCGAGTTTCGGCATAGCCCTGCCCATAGTCTGAAGCAATGGCATGTGCGTCCTGCTTAGGCGGAATTGCTTTGCCGGCAAAAGTCTCAAGCATCACGGTCAAGTCGTCATCATTGGAAGCCTGGGCTTTTTCCACCCTGGCCCTGTTTTCTGCAAAAACAGCTTTGATGGGTTTGTTTGCCCCCTGTTGCCGTGCAGCGGAAGCAGAAGAAACAGGGGATGGCGTGGCTGTCTTCGCTCTGGCGGCGTCTGCCCGTTGTGCTCTCTCCGCCACAGTAAAGCTGGAAGTAAATTCATTCTCAGTGCGGGCTATTTCCTGCTCCATGTTGCCGATGATTTGCCCAAGCTGCTGCATGGCCTTGCGAATTTCGGCATACCGTTTGCTGTATTCCGGTTTGAGTATCTGACCATTTTCATAGGCGTTTCGCAGTTTTTCAAATTCGGCCATATAACATTCCATGCATTCATAGGCATAGAGCTGCAAGCGGTTTGCCTCTGTCAAATCCTGATTGGCTGTGATGCGGATAGAAGCAAAGCGGGTATTTTCGTTATGAATCTGCTGCAATTTGGCAAAGCTGTAGCCCACGGCTGCGCCCGTCCCCGCGCCCACAGCCGCACCTACCAGTGGGCCAACAATATTGCCAGGCGTTACAATGATACCAATGACAGCCCCGCCCAATGCTCCCATCAGGGCAGCGCCAGTAGTTTCCTTATACAAATGCGAGGTGCTGTGCTGCATTTCCACAAGGGGTGACACGCATTGCCGATAGTAATGAGCATCTATGCGCGGCACATTTTGATTGGCGCAGCCAGTGCACAGGCAGAATGCCAGCAATAAACATAATGTGACAATTTGCTTAGCCATGATTCTTCTTTTCCGTTGTTTCTGTGCCGGTCTTTTGGAGTTTCTTGGATTCTATCGGCGGCAATACCTTGAGTTCTTCCTCTGTGTAATCCTGATTCTCTACCATGATATGCTTATCCACCAGTCTGTTATCTTTCAATTCAAGCAAAAACAAGAGTGGAGAATCTCCTCGGATAGTAGAGGGGAGACCAGAGGCATAAGGATGGTCATATTGCCATATTTCAGTTTTACCATACTCATGCACAAGCTGAGGTTTACCTATCTGCCTGAAGATAGCTCCTGTTGAACTCCCATTCTTTAAGTTTTGAAATGTTTGAATAAATTTGTCATCATCAACCGTATCTGGCGCCTTGATCAAATCATATTTTGTTTGATAGCCCAATGAGTTTTCATTATACATAACATTTTTCAGTATTCCGTTTTTATTGAAAATGAAGAGGCAGGATTTAGCTGTTGAAAGCATATATTGAACTTCCGTTGTGAGTCCTGTACTCTTTTTTTCAAGGGGGACATCTTTTCTGAAGGTATACATGTATCCGATTAATCCGCTGTCTGACACATATCTAACTGTTGGATATTGAAGAAATTTTAGCACGTCAATATTTGTTGTCTCGCCAACCTTGGAATAAGCATATATACTTTCCTTTGTTTGCTGTGGAAATGAACATGGTTTTACTATGTGGTCACTTTTATAGGCTTTATAGGCACATCCAGAGATAAACAACATTGACAGTATCAAAGCAGACATTATTTTCATGGCTTACTTCACTCCTTTTGAAGAGATAAAGGAACCCTTAATTACCTTTACAATCTTATACGCTGTTCCTTTTATTACAGAAGAACCTTTCCCCTCACTGGCCTCTTCTGCCATATCAGCAGCAGCCGTAATGCCTGTAGCTAATAGCCAAATAAGTGGATCCCCCCCAGAACTGTTAGACCCATAACGTTCTTCAGCACTTTCGGTGTCTCCAGAAGGGAGCTTAACTATACGGTTTGCAACAATATATTCACCGTTATGTTTTTTTATCGCACTGAGATAGGCCTCAACTCTCAATACACTGGTTCCACCATCTCCAAACCCGGTAATTCCTTGCAATGCTCTTTTTGCAGCACTTCCCGGTTGAAAATACTCTATATTTACAACAAGCATATATTTATTAATATCTTGTTCATAATCTGTTAAATATAAATTTTCTTTTTTCAAATTTTCCACAAGCTTGGCATGGAGCAACTCTCCAACTTCTATGGCATTGGCAGAACCTTCTTTATTATATTTTGTTTTTCCAGTAACCTTAACATCAAGCAAGAATGGCTCTTCTATACGCTCCGGATTATTTGCATCATAATACACCATATATGTTGTTTTTTGTATACATCCAAAAGACAGCATACTGGCTACAAGAATGGCAAGGCAGAAAAATTTTCTCATCATCCCCCCCCGGAGAATTTTTTACGTCAATACCGTACGACAACTCACGCATTGCCTTACGTTTTTACATTCCAATATGCCATCAGCCTTTGCAGCAGCCAATCCGGCAGCATATCCTGCAAGTCCTGCCTGTCTGTTCTCTGGGCAGCCAGTCCATAGCTCCCTGCAATATGTTTCTGTAAAACGGCCAAACGGCGGCCCATACTGCGACTGAAGCCATCATCATGGGAAAACTGCACCCGCAATGCTTCAATTTGCTGTAGCATCCGTCCCGTATCCATTTTGGAAGCAGATCTGAGCATATTGCGGTAATAGTAGAGTGCGCCCTGGATCCCTTTTACAAATCCGCTGATTTCGTGCCGCATCTTGTCTGTTTTGTGTTCACTGGCGCGTTGCTCTTCAGGTGAAAGGGCTTGAAAAGCCTCCATGAGCTTAATGAGCTGGTAGCAACGGGAAGCGTAGTTGGCGATAGTTTCCAGCGAGAACGCAGCCCCCAGAAGCATTTCGCGCATCATGCGTTCTTCGTTGACGTTGACCTGCTCATGGTAACGCGCTGCCACTTCTTCTGCTTCAGCCAGTCGCTGACGCAGGATCGGGCTTTCCACTTCACGCACGACTTCTCGAATCAGTATCCTGACGTCCTGCTTTGGTGCAGCTTGTGCAGCCTGTGGGCTGCGGCGTTCTTCCCATTCATGTTGCAGTGTTTCCTGCTTGTCTTTGGGGGTAAGGATCGTACCGATGCTGATACGGAAGCCCAAATCATCTCTGCGCTGGGCAGCTCCATCAGTATAGTAGGCAGCCTCTATCCGTCGCCCCGGATGCAGACTGTTTTCAGAAAAGGCCCGCCAGCTTCCCCCCTTGATGACAAAGCCCCCCTGATTGCCCATGAGATGCCCTGCTGACACCAACTGGAATGGTGTCTGTACCATTTCGGCACAGTTGCCGAGCATATCGTGGAGGAAGAGCGGGTTGGCCTTGCGGGAGCCGATGGCTGCCATGCTGGTCAGATTGGCGTCATACTGCGCGGCAATGATGTATTCGCTCATGTTGGCATTATCCGGCACAGGATGCAGGCGGGTACGTTCACGCTCCACTGCACTGACCCTGTGGCCTCCACGAGCTGCATATTCCCATTCAGCTTCGGTGGGCAGGCGCAAATAGGAAGAACGCCGTTCCTGCTGAAAATAGGGCAGGTATGCCGGATGCTTCTGCATCAGCCATTCCGAATAGCGGCGGGTAAACTCCAATGCTTCAAACCAGGAGACATTGCTGACAGGCTTGTCATCTCCTGCCTTGATACGGAATGTTCCCTCTTCCATCACAGCACGCCATTGTCCCTGGCTGACCTCATACTTGCCAATGAAATAGAGGAAGCTGCGCAGTCCGTTGCTGGCAGAAGCTCCACTGGCAGGGTCTGCCTGAAGCCAGCCCTGTACGCTCTGTCCCCAACTGGGCGGGATGTCACTCAATTCAAAAGGAGCATTGACCGAAGCCGTATAGCGGCGTTCCGCCCATGCCTCAAAAATGGTATTTCCGCTGTCTGCCTGTGCTGCCACGCCAAAGGGTTGCTGCACGTCATCAAAATACCCCCTGGCAGGGACGCAGACTGCCCGCAAAACCATTTGCAAGCCACCAGGCATGGGCAAAATGATGTCGCCTTCTGCGGGGCGGGGATTGGAAATTTTCTGAACCGAAGGGAGTTCGCTCTTGCCTGTCAGCCGCAGGGCGGCACTGGAGACAGACCCGGCAGGAATAAGCAGAAAACAGCCAGCCAGCAGCAGTGCCAGACTGCAACGGAAACAACGGACGGCATCAGGCATCACGGCGCAAGACCTCCGCAGGTTGGAGTCTGAGCAGATGGCGACAGGCAGAAACACCGCACAGGCAGGATAATACGAGTGCGCCAATGTAAAGCATGGCCACCTGTTCGCCAGGCAGGGAACAGGCACTTTCACCCGCCAGGAGCCACGGCCCGGCGACCATATCCAGCAGCATTGCCGCACAACCATAAAAGACAAGTGATGCAGATGCCGCCAGCAGTGCTATGAAGCCCATTTGCAGCAGGGGCAAGGCAAGGAGTTCCCCGCGCTTCAGCCCCATGAGGCTGCCCTGCGCGTACATACGGGCCTTGCGGCTCACATTGGCCACAGACAGACTGACCAGAGAGAAAGCCATACCCGCCAGCGTCACCCCGCCGACCAGCAGGGTCGTGAGTGTCAAGGCATGTTTCAGCCCCTGGATGGTTTCCACTTCACGGGCGAAAGTGTAGGCGTCAATCCCGCGCTGTTTGAGAGCATCACGCATGGGAATAACGTCATCCAGACTGTTCACATACATACGAAAGCCCGCATAGCTGCGATCCTGTTCCGCAGGTGCCGGAAAACCTGACCAGCCAAGCCGTGATACTTCATACCCGTCCCGATAGCGTTCCATATCCAGCAAGAGAGGCAGCGGCAGGTAGATACGGCTTTTCCAGTCTGCCGCATCCGGCAAAATGGCATGGAGGCGGACACGGCAAACAGCCTCCTGAGCCTTGCCATCATGCCGCCGGGTAACAACTAACGTCAGCTCCTGTCCCGGCACTGCCTTCGGCATGGAGCGAGCCAGTTCCTGCGTGATGACAGCTCCATGTTCTGACGGTACTGAAGCGTACCGCTCAAGCAGGGGGTCTCCCGCAGCTGTTGGCAGCACGTCAGCCAGAACAGGGGGGCGACCCTCACGCTGGACTTGCACAGTGCTGGCAAGGGTGCGGGTCAGCGGAACCACAAAGGCCACTGAAGGCAAGGCCGCCAGTTCCGCAATATCCTGCTCTGAATGGCGCTGGCTGCTATAGGGGTTGACCGCCAGGGCCGCCGGATTATCCAACAGCCGTTGCGACAGGATGCTGACAACGCCGGCCCGCAATCCTCCCAAAACCATGAGCGGGGTCAGGGCAGCGGCAAAGGCGAGTACCGCGCAGAAAGAAAGGGAACGTTCATGCCAGAAGTCCCGCCATGCCAGCAAAGCTGCGAGACGTAAATCGGGGCGGTGCGAACAGGAGGGGGCATGGGCCGCATGGCTTTGAGTGTCGGCCTCCTGCCCGTCAGCCGTTGATTCGTCTGTATTGGATGATGAGCCGACCGTTGCGGATGGAAGGGCAAGGCGATAACGAATTTCGTGTGCTGCAACTGTGGGAACTGCCTGCATGGCAAAAGCGGGAATCCCCACAGCATTGAGCAAGGCGTGGTCATGGCTGACAACTACCAGGGCTGCGCCAAACTTCCGCGATCCTTCCAGCATGAGACGCATGACCGTGCGGGCCGCATCAGGGTCAAGTGCCGAGGTTGGTTCGTCTGCCAGAATAAGGGCCGGACGATGGGCCAATGCACGGGCTACGGCGGTCCGCTGCCGCTCTCCATAGGACAGGTTTTCCGGCAGACTGTGTGCCAGATGCTCCAGGCCTAAGAAATGCAACAACTCCGCTACACGCTCTCGCCCTGTCCCCTCATATTGTTCGGTCAGGCGCAGTGGCAGTGCAATATTGTCCTGCACGCTCAAAAAAGGATAGAGCCCTCCTGCCTGATGCACGAAGCCCATATACTTGCGGCGCACGACCGGCAATGTACCGTGCGCGTCTGACTGCCAAAGCCCGGCAAGGTCGTAAGATTTCCCCTGGCAATGCAGACTGAAGCAGTCCGCACTGTCTGGCCGGGTCAACAGGGCCAGCATTTCCAATAGAGAACTTTTGCCGCAGCCACTTGGCCCGGTAATCCCCACAGCATCGCCGGGGTAGAGGCGCAGACACTCCAGGCAAGCACGGAAAATACGCGATCGCGCTGTATGGCACTTGTTTAAGGCGCGCATTTCCAGCAGCGGCAGAGCCATGACCGTAATCCTTGCTAGAACATTTTGCTTTTGAAATTATCCAATTTCAAAAGCGGCGCTGCCATCATTTCGCCTGAAAAGCGTGGTTTTCAGGCTCATTCGGCGCGGGCGTCCGCTCCCGCGGCCGCCAGAGCGTTTAGCTCATTTCATGAGCAAAACGCTCTAAGGCAGTGAGCTTAAAGGCACACGATACAGGGCTTCAGCGGGATCGGCGGCACCAAACGAAACCCAATTATCCGTATCGTTGTGGTATTCAGCGTAAAGGCGCATCTTGGCTTCCAGCGAATAGATCAGTTCATCCTGTTCGCGGGCGCTCATGGCTATCCACCGCGCCTCAGTCAGATTCATCACCTGGCTTTTATAGGGCAAACCCTCAAGAAATTCCGGCAGCAAGCCCTGGGAAAACAGGTTGTCGCCTGACGCCCTTTGCAAACGCTCCGGGTCTCGCAATGTCTGGGAGGAAAGTGACACAATACGCTGGAACAGGCCGCGGCTGTCTGCACTGCGGGACGCGCGGGCAGCGTCCACCAGCAAGCCTATCTGTCGTGCCAGAGTATTGAGCTGGTGTTTGTTCAACAGAACAGCGGGCATCAGGGCATCTGTGGGTCTGCCTTGCACCAGGGCATTCAAATCTTTATCAGCCACCCATGCCTGCACAAGCTGGGGGGCAGCGGTCTGCTGACGTTTTCCGGCAAACTCAAGATATGCTGAGTAGCCAAGACATTCGCCCAACCAGGCTGCCGTTTCTTCCGGCGAAGAAGCCGCTGCCGACATGGGCTTGGGAACAGGAACTCCGGCTGCTGCCTTGGCTACGAATTTTTGCAGGATGTTCACCAGGGCCGTGGCAATACGTCCAAATTGCTGGCTGGCGACCTGGGCATTTTGTACAGGCAGGGCGATATATGTGCATTTTACACGCCCATCGCGAACAGTGGTCAACTGCTTGTACTGATTGACCACATCCGGCATGTTGTGGCGCTTTCCCTGAGCCGTCTGAAGATGAATAACCACCAGCCGTATCCCTTTCTGAGCCAGCAGGTCTGCCATCTCCCTTTCAGTCAGGCCCGTAGATGAAAGCGGATCACTATTGCGGATGGCCCCGGCATCGGTGATCATCACGGCCACCTTCACGGTGTAAGGTGACCAGTCAAGGCCGTCCACGGCTGCCTTGATGCCCGCAAAAGCATCTTCATTAAAAGAATGGGTAGAAACAGTGGCCTCAGCCATATGTGCAAGGCGTTCCTCTGCTGAAGCCCGCATGGAAACTGTCGTGAACGGGGCTACCACAGATGAAACATATTCCAGTCGCGCGTCATGGCGCGTACTGTTGCGGTAGGCCACAACAGCAAAGGAAACATCATTGGCAATGCTGCTTTGGCCTAAAGCATCATAGGCATCACTGACAAACTTTTTGGTCTGTTCAATGTATGGCCCCATTGAAATAGTGGTATCCACAATGAAGGCCACACCCGCTGAAAATTTGGGCGCAGGCGCAGGGGCGGGGTACTGCGCCTGCTGGGGCGCCTGCTTTTTTCCGGGGTCTATGACCCCGACATTAAGAAGGCGCAAGTTGTACTGCTCATATTCATCAGAAAACGAGAATATGGGCATGAGATAAAATTGTTTGCGTGGGATTGCGGCATCCGTTGGCTCACTTGCCAGCACCGGACTGCCAGGGCCAGACGCACTGCGCTGAAGGTTGTCCACTGCCAAACGCATATCTTCGGCCCGCACCAGGTTATCCAGGGCTGAGTAATCCTGGAAAAACAGAACAGGATCGCGTCCCATACGGTCAGTGAACATCAGGGTCAGAGCCTTGTCCCAAGGCGAACACTGACTTTGCCGCAGCCAGCCGGATTGCTCAGCTCCACTACTGGCCGGGGAAACCTCAAGCCATTCCTCTCCGTTGAGCGCCTGTCGGGAATACACATAGAACGGGGTGAAAGCCCGCACATTACGCATCCCCGCTTCACCAGCCCGGAAGGACAGCATTGCGCCTGGATGGCTGATAACTCGCTGGTACAATGACCGTTTGCCCTCCTGCACCAGGGGGAGGCGACTCTGCGCTGTCTGAGGCAAAGACTGACAGGGTGCTGCCCGGACAGCCAGCAAAAGGGGCAGGAGCAGGAGGATGAAGTAAGGTTTCCGCGCTTGCATGGGACACCTCTACAACAAGTCTTCAAGCGGACGTGTCACATCCGGGGCTGGCGCAGCAGGACGCGCAGGGGTTGCCTTGGGCTGGCGCGCTGGCGCGGCAGCCGGGGGGGCAGAAGGGCTGGGGCGACTGGTCGGGGCAGATGCAGCTGGGGCAGATGCAGCCGGGGCAGAGGGCCTTGCACCGCCCTTGTAAGCATTGTAGGCACTCCAAGCCATAGATGCAGTACCACGGTCAAGGAGGCGATTGGATTCCAGTGCCTTAAACATCTCAAAATTGGGATAGACGCGGTTTCTTACACCAAATTTGTCTGCAAATCGGTCAAGGGCAGCGCGAGTCTGCTCGTCAAGGTGTCCAGTCACGACCACAGAGCTGTCTCCACAGGCGATGAGCTGTGACTGCATGAATGGAATGAGCAGCGGCCCCATACTTGCGTATTGCGTACTCCATTCATTCAGGACAAGTCGGTCAGGTGTAAATATCTTGTGACCTTCCCCAACTCTCCAATAGGGGATATTAAGTGAACGACCAATGATTTGCACAACACTGAACTCGGTCATCATTTGCAGGGCCAGATGACGTCCGTGCATTGCCGTGGCCTCAGAGCCAAAGCCCAGACCATTGCCAAAGATGGCAAAACCAATATCCACACCATTTTTTGCATACTGCACTTCCATGCTTGCGCCATATTTGCCAGGCAGAGAAATACCGTTGGTATTATAGACACTAAAGGAGATTGCCAAACGAGAAAGGCGGGATGAGTTCTCAGCCGATCCGCTTATGTCTGTGCGCGATAAGCCCTCTGCAAAATTGGCCATTGCCCGCGCCTTATCGGACTGGGATTCAAGGTTGCGGTCAAACTGGGCAATACGCCCGGCAATGGTAAAATCAGGATCAGGCCGTTCAGATATTTTGATGTCACCGCGTGTGATTTTCATCATCTGGAGCTTTTGCAGCTCTACTGCCAGGTGCTGTGCATCACTGAGATCATATCGCTCAATATGTCGAACTTTGTAGGAAACCTGGGATATTGCATCCCGTACCATTGCAGTAATGTCCATAGGAATTTCACCTGTGGCGGACAGGCCAGTAGCATCTGTAACAGGCTTTACATAATAATATGTGTATGGGTAATCTGGCGGCAGATATACTTCCAATACTGTATTCAAATCGTTGAGTGCCGTTGTGTAAGTTGTGCTTACAGGGGCTTGCGCTTTCATGGGATCAAGCGTTGGAACGGTTGCTTTGCACGCAACCAAAAGACAGAAGCACACAGAACAGACGAACCATGCGGTTCCTTTTTGCACCAAAACTTTCATTGCCATGACAGCCTCAACCCATTATTTGTGTTAAGTTTATGACAGTATAAATTATTGCATTCTGTTTTTTTTATCTTTGATAATTATAACTGTTGAATTTTTTATTTCGGAGTTATTTATTATCGCTCCTGTGTTTGCATTTTTATCAACTACGATATTCCCAGCGCCATCAGCATGAACTTTGCCGTCAGAATAGTTTTCGTTATCTATAATTATTCCTTCCTTTCGACCGCTTTCAATCAGCTCGGCCATATTCTCTCCCCACGCTTCATAAAGGCTATTTGTTTTTGCATTCGCGGGGGTATTTATATCAGCCATATAGTCGAGATGAGGATTCTCTTCTGCATAAATCAAAGCTGATGGCGAGCAAATACAGCAGCAAAGCCACATGATGATTTTTAATATTAAATTATATCTCATGGGATAACTCCGTAGAATCACTATTGTATATTATTATATCAATAATTATGCAAAAATTAAAATCTATCTCTGTTTCGTATTATAACAGGTGAATTTTTAATTTCAGTTTTGTTAATGATAGGTCCGACATTTGCCCCCTTATCAACTGTCACATTGCCTACGCCATCAGCTCTAACCTTCCCTCCTCCATAACTTCCGGCACCATCAATGACGATACCACTTTTAACGCCTTTTTCTATATGTGCCGCCATATTGTCTCCCCAAGCCTTATATACGTTGGCAGCTCTTGACTCGGCTGGCTTACGCATATCATTTCTATAGTCAGCAAAAATGTCTTCTTCAGCCATTGAAACTCCAGTCCAAATAAGGGAAAATACAACTACTACTGCCATCTTGAAAAGATTGTATCGCATTATATTACCCCATTATTGTATATTTTTAATTCAATTTTATTTTTTTGATTCTATTGTTGTTTTTTAGGGTTATATGTTGTTGTTTTTCCATTATTGATAATTGTGACATTTTCTAATGTTGTTTTCTTTTGAATGCCATTTTTGCTTGAACTTGATCCTGTAATGCTGCCAATGGAAATCCCCTTCTCATTTACCTCAATGTCGTCCCCTGATTGAGTGTTCTCGCCCTTGGGGAGATTCGCTGTATCAATGACTTCACCTGAATCAGTCTTGATAACTATGCGCTCACCATCCACTGTGAGCTGTGCCGCAAAAGCAGAAATAACTGACATGGATGACAAAAAAGCACATATTAACGATATTTTTATGATGGCATACATTGAAACACTCCTTTTAACGGGGTATCAGAAAGATATTCCTGATACCCCGCAAAAAGACTACTTACTTGCCCTGGCGGACAGTGCCGACACGCATTTCGTTACCCTCGCCGACATTGGCAAGGGTGCTGCCTTGAATTTTTGTTTCGTTCATGATGTTGGTCTGGACACCATTGCCACTATTAGATACGCCACCGACGTCCATCGTGTTGTTTTTACCGACATTGGCAAGTGTGCTGCCTTGAACAGTTGTCTCATTCATGACATTGGTCTGCACAGCCTGTCCCTGAGCCCTATTGACGCTGGACGACTGGGCCTTAACAGAAGTCTCAGACTTCCCGGCAGCCAAAGCAGGGCTGGCAACCAACATGGCGGCAATGAACAAAAGTGCAATGCGTTTCATACCTAAAACCTCCATTCTGTGCGAGAACAGGCCGCTCCGCACGTTATATAACTGGCGGCATCACCGAAAGTATAAAGAAAGCAAAGCAAGTTCCCTCCGGCGGTGCTGCTTGGCCTCATGAATGTTTATTTATGAGGTGATAGCTATTTATTAGCCTCAACTCCTTGATATTGATTATATATTCTTTGTGCTTCCTGCGTGTCCATAACATCCTTTACCTTAGATGGCACACAAATCTTTCCTATTGGGTTGAAAAATGTTGACAAAGATTTTGCTATAGGAACAGCAAGTGGTATAAGGACTATTGTAACACACAGTCCAATCATTTGCAGTATTGATATTGCACAAACAAGAATTCCAAATGGTATATAAAGAATAAATGTTACTGTACTTAGTGTATTCCATGCTTCGCTATGATTTACATTTGCCTTCAATGATTTTTCAGAAACCATAGCCTGTGTAAATGGGGCCAGGTAAAACCTTCCAAGCTGAACGACCCCATAACCTAAAGGTGCTCCAACAACTGTAAGAATCAGAATTCCACCACAGATAAAGCATAAGATGGAATTAATGAATCCAACGCATGGAAACCACCAAAGAATATTCCCTAATGTCCTCATTCTCTCCCCTCCTTATGGGATACGGTTTCCCTGTATGGGTGGCTTTTTGGGGGGCTTCATGTTCATGCGGACGTTCCCCTGATAGGTAATGCGAGGATTTTCGCCATTTTTGGATACCTCCCCAGGAAGGGAGTTATTCCACGTCCAAGCGTGTCCTTCACGTGTATCCAGAATAAAAACGAATCCACCGCTTGCCATCGGAATAGCTTTATAGCGTTCGTTCTCAGCAAACGCTTGCCCACCAGATAGCTGTAAGAAAGCCCCTGCAAGGAGTGAGGAGATCAATAAATATCTTATTATTCCCATAAGTTAGAGCCTCGTTTGAACTTTGCCGATTTGGTAAATCCCGGCGATAGCCATCCCGATTCCTCATTGACAGAATAAATGTCGGTGAATGAGGCTAAAAATCATGAGCCGATGACTGCAACACGCTGAAATCTAAGATGTTTTGTTTTTGAAAAATGGCAGGTGCAAATTTTCTCGCGATGAAGGCTTGCGAAATTTGGAACCGGGAAGTATTGAGAAAAGAACACTCACCGACATTTATTCTGTCAGTGAGTGTGGAAGTCTGGGTTTAGAACCTTCCCCCGTGAGTCTTTTTGTTGGCGTAAACGTATTCGCCTTATTGG
>NZ_JAAKEH010000039.1:0-3362 GCF_011039095.1 Desulfovibrio sp. ZJ200
GTGTTCTTTTCTCAATACTTCCCGGTTCCAAATTTCGCAAGCCTTCATCGCGAGAAAATTTGCACCTGCCATTTTTCAAAAACAAAACATCTTAGATTTCAGCGTGTTGCAGTCATCGGCTCATGATTTTTAGCCTCATTCACCGACATTTATTCTGTCAGTGAGTGTGGAAGTCTGGGTTTAGAACCTTCCCCCGTGAGTCTTTTTGTTGGCGTAAACGTATTCGCCTTATTGGGACGTTGGCTATCGTCCTTGTAAGGTAATTTATACTGTGTGCGTAATGGCTTTTGTCACTGGATGCGAGATCGGCGCATGGTATAAGGCAAGGAAAGACGTTTTAGGTAATCTGCCTAAATATCAGGGGAATATATATTGAGGATGGGGCGCTTGCCCTGAGAGCGTGGTAGCAGCGGATTATTGTGTGTGCCGCAAGACAGCCTGCGGCTACTGCCGTTATCCCTTCTGTGCCGTGCAAGGCAGATACTGATTTTTTGAGCAGCGGCGATCAGGGAAGACCGTGTGAGGTGGGCATAGCGTGTGGTCGTTTTGGGGTCGCTGTGTCCCAAGAGAAGCTGAACTTCGTAGAGAGAGTGACCTTCATTTACCAACAAGCTGGCAAAGGTGTGCCGTAAATCGTGGATTCGTACAGACTCAAGGCCAAGTCTGCGGCGGAGTTTATTCCAGAAGAGATAAAGGTCGGACAAGGGCTTTCCCTGAGCATGACCGGGAAACAACCACGGTGAGCTCTCCTCGCGGCGCAGGGAGAGGATAATCTGGATTGCCTCATCCGACAGAGCGATATACCTGGGTTTATTTGATTTGGATAATGGGACGATAAGCAGGTGTTGCTCAAGGTACACGTTTTCCCATCTGGCATTGAGAATTTCACTTTTGCGCGCGCCAGTAAGCAGGAGCAGCAGTAAAGCCTGAGCTTCCAGCGCACTGGATGTTTCAAGGTTTTCTTTGAGACGCTGCGCCTCTTCCCTCGAAAGGTAGCGTTCCCGCTGTCTGAGAATTTTGAACGGCCGAACACCTCTACAGGGTGACTGTCCGGCGGGCAAATCCCCTTTTGCTTCAGCAAGTTCACAAATACTTTTGAATACCGCCAGAATACGGTTGCAGGTCGATGGGGCCAGAGAGCGTTCTGTCAGGCCATGCAGCCATGCGTCCACATCCTCCCTGGTGATTTCGTGAAGCTGGCGGCCTCCGAAAGCTGGTGAGAGATGAAGCCGGGCATTCCGTTCATCCACAGCATGTGATCTTTTGTGGTGCTGGATGTGAGGCAGGTAAACCTCAGAAACAAACCTGTCAAAGGTCAGGGATTTTTTACTTCTGCGGCCATACCGACTGTCTGGCATGGCCGCAGCCTTTTGTGAGGAAGAGGTATAGATATGAGAAGGCATGCGGTTACTCCATGTGCGGTACTCTTGTGATGACATATCTTTCTTATCGTGCATATATGACGGCAGGGACTTCTGCCATCATACTTACATCCTCTTTGCCAGCTCCTCAACCACGTCTGCCACAATGGAACAGGTATCAGCATTCAGGAGGAAGGTGGCGTCCTCATCCGCGCCTTTCTCCGCTTTAGGCAGCTTCAGGCCAGATACAGCCAGCCCGGCATCCAGCGTGAACTCCAGTTGCCGGTCGGGATCGGCGTCTGAGGTGGCCACCAGATGCAGCTTCTGGATAGCCATGCCTTCCTCAAGCGCCTGAGACACGGCGTTCAGGCTGTTCTGCACGGCAACGGCGGCCTTTTCCTCGGCCTGTTCGGAAGCGGCCAGGCTGGCGGAACCCATCGGGTGCAGGGTGTAGCCTTCGCAGGGGTAGCCTTCCCCGCGCAGGATGGCGGCAAAGAGTTTCGGCATGTCTCCCGCAGGCGTGATGGGCGTAACATCCATGCCGAACGTGGTCTTGAACAGGTCAAGCACCGGCTGCACAGCCTTGGCCGAAGCTGATCCCACAAGCAGGCGTCCTTTTTCCGCATCCCACAGGCAATCAATCACGGATGGCACAAATTCCGCCCTGGCCGTCAGCTTGGCGGTAATGGCCTCTTTCAGCTCCTTCTTGCGCTTGCCGCCCACCCTTTTGCCGGAGGCGATTTCCTCCCGCACGGCTTCGGCAAGCTGGAGGCGGATGACGGCCCCGGACGCCTTGCGCGTGTCCAGCCGGAAGGAAAAGCCGGAATAGCGGGCATCCACGGAAGCCAGCTCAAAACCGTCCGTATCCAGCGGATCGCCAAGGCCCACCCAGCCGAAACGCCTGCCGTCCGCGTCGATTTCGGGAGTGAAGGCGTGTTGCCGCAGGGCATCCAGATCAAGCGAGGCGGCCGAATCGGCCTTGCAGATCATCAGAGCTGTACTTGAAGACATGAAACCGGACATGAGAACTCCTTGTCTTTGTCGTGAGGTTGGATGGTGAAGTGATTTGTGTGATTCATGCCGCTCACCTCATGCGCGGACGTGAAATCACAAAGCCGGGTACGCCGCCGGAGGGTGAAGCCGTCTGAACGGCTGCGTTGACCTGCGGAGCCGTGAGCTGCCTGTATGCCTCCACATGCTCCAGGGCTTCCGGCAGGCTGTCAGTTGCGCTGCTTCCGCTGTCGTCGGCTGTTCATCGGTCAGAGAGGTTTTCGGCGTCCAGATGGAAACATAGTTTGGATCATCCTGCATTCGCTGTAAGTCACGCATGACAGCGTTGTGGTTTTCCCGCGTCAGAGCAAGTTCCTCCTGCTGGGGAAATGCCTTGTCCAGAGCCGCCTTCACCGTTTCCAGTTCGGCACGTTCCTGCCGGGTGCGTTCCCGCTGTTTTTCTATGGATTCGTCCAGTCCCTTGCCGAGAAAGTTGTCCACACGCTGAAACAGACCGGACAGGCTGAGCTTGTCGTCAAAGCTGTAGCGCAGATTGTCGGGCTGGAATTGCTGTTCACCCGTGCCCTGGAGAATGATCCGGAAGCCGTCATACGAGGAGATGCTCATACTTCTGATAATGGTCATTGTGAAGTCGCGATACGTCCCGAACAGCACCTTCGCGCCGGAATTTCTGGTAACTTCCTTGATGCCGCCTGCCAGAATATCCCGCATCCTCTCGCCGTCCCTGTCCCCCAACACCTTTCCCCCATGCACCAGCCCACCAGAATCTTTTCCTTGCCCTTTTCCGTCATCGTGCGCGTGTTGGCGTCTCTGAGCCGGATATTTCCGGCATAGAGCGTTTTGCTCATGAAATGAGCTAACTGCTCTAACGGTGCGCGGAACATACGCAAGGGGGAATCAATCGAGTTGCACAACCGAAGAACAGCGTAATTTGCTCTATTTTATATATTTCTTTATTACTTTTATAAACTCCTTAAAAATTGCGGATGG